>DATHCK010000061.1:0-11511 GCA_035319545.1 Allostellaceae bacterium
AGGTGGTGATGAGGATCGCAGATCGCGATCTCCGGCTCCAATGTTGGCTCCTCGGTCAGCGCCAGCCAGTCATTTCCGCCGTATGGCATGATCGCACCTCATTTGTGCGGGTGAGCGGTAAATCCCCTCCCCGCCGATACCGGCGAAGGCCGGTACCCATGGCTGGGATGGGCCCCGGCCTCCGCCGGGGTGGCAATAAAAGTGGACTTTTGTAATTGTCTCAGATGATCTTGCGCTCGCGAAAATCCTCGATCTGCGCGGCGGTATAGCCAAGTTCCGCCAACGCCACGTCGTTGTGGGCGCCGAGCTCGGGTGCGACACCGATCTGCGGCGGCGTCTCCGAGAAATGCCATGGCGAGCCATGGACTTTCAGCCGCTTGCCGTGCTTTGGGTAGTCGATCTCGGTGACATAGCCATTGGCCAGCACATCGGGATCGCTGGCGGCTTCGAGGAGGGTGTTGATCGGGGCGGCGACGATATCGGCCGCGCGCAGCCGCGCCACCCAATCATCGCGCGGGCCGGTCGCGAACAATTCGTCGAGCATCCCGAGCAACGCCGTCCGCTTGTCGTCGGCGCCGATAATGACGCCGAGATCGCCAAACCCGGCCTCCTCCAGCGCCTGGTAAAAACCGAGCGCGCCCATTGCCTCGCGCCATTTGCGGTTGCCGCCGAGCTGGAAGACCAGCGGTTTGCCGTTGCGGTCGTTAAAGCTGGCGCTGAGACCGGGGCGCGCGGCGGTGCCGGTCACGCGGGCCTGACCGGTCACCGGGTCGCGGCCGCGCCACATCGCGGTCGTCAGGGTCCAGCCCATCAGCCGGATCTGACCGCCAAGCAGCGAGCAATCGACCTTCTGGCCGATCCCGGTGGCGCGCGCATAGGTCAGCGCCGCCAGCGCGCCGCCAAAGGCGAGGATCGCGCAGGTCTCGTCGGCGACCGAGACAATGCCGGTGCGCAACGGCTGGCCGGGGGCCGAATAGGCCTGGGCGATGCCGCCCATCGCCTGCGCCATCGAGTCGGTGCCGGGGAGGCTCGCATGCGGTCCCTTCGGGCCGTAACCGGAGATCGACACGTACACCAGGCGCGGGTTGACCTTTTTCAGCTCCTCATAGCCAAAGCCGTTTTTCTCGGCCGCGCCGGGCCGGAAGTTCTGGCCGAAGATGTCCGCCTCGGCGACGAGCTTTTTGAGGATGTCGCGGCCTTCCTGTTCCTTGAGGTTCAGGGTCACGCTTTTGACGCCACGATTATTGGTCTCGAAATAGGTGCTTCCCATGCCGGGCAGCACGGTCGAGCCGCGCGAATTATCGCCGATCCCGGGCACCTCGATCTTGACGACCTCGGCGCCGAGATCGGCCATCAACATGTAGGGCACCGTCCCCGCCTGCGCCGTCGAGCAGGCGACCACCTTGACGTCTTGTAAGGGCCCGTGCGGCTCGGTCATTTGTGGCATTTCCTTGCTGCTAACGCAGACAAATTACTCGCCTCCCCCGGGCTTGTCCCGGGGGTCCGTGGATAGTCGTCGCATATTCGTGGATGGCCGGATCAAGTCCGGCCAAGGGGAATTTAAAAGTTAGCTCGCCTTTTTGCGGCTTCGCGCGGGGGCCTGTGCCGGAGCCGTGGCGGGCGCTTCCTTCTTCTTGCCGCCGCCGGAGACCGGCAGCAGCATCGCGACCTGGCGCCGATCCGGCTCTTTGGCGGGTGCCTTCGCCGGCACCTTCGCGCCGCGCTTCGGCTCGGCCTTCGCCGATTTGGCCGTCGCGCCGCCCTCCTGTGCGAGGCTCTTCTTCAGCGCGTCCATCAGATTGACGACCTTGGGCGGCTCCTCGACCTCACGCGACGGCTTGGCGAGACCCTTCGTCTTAGCCTCGACAAGCGCGTGCAGCGCATCCTGATAGCGGTCGCGGAACTGTGCCGGATCGAACGTCGCCGCTTTGCGCTCGATGATGGTTTCGGCGATCGCCACCATATCGGCGTCGATCTCGCCTTTGTGCTTCGTGCTGAATTCGGCAGGACGCACCTCGTCGGCGCTGTGCAGGGTTGACATCAACAACCCGCCGTCGCGCGGCTCGACCAGCACCAGACGCTCGCGGCTCGACAGCACGACGCGGCCCAGCCCGACCTTGTTCTTGTGCGCCATCGCTTCGCCGATAACACGGAATGCCTCGTCAGCCAGCTCGCCGTCCGGGTAGATGTAATAGGGCGCGTCGAGATAGACGGGGTCGACCTCGTCACGATCAACAAACTGGTCGAGGTCGATGATCTTCGACGACTCGATCTGCAGCTCTTTCAATTCGTCGTCGCTGATCGTGACATAGCGGCCGCGATCGTATTCGTAGCCCTTGGCGATCTGATCGCGCTCGACGACTTCGCCGGTTTCGCTGTCGACGAGCTGTTGCTTCAGCCGGTTGCCGGTTTCCGCGTTGAGCTGGTTGAGGCGGATGCGCTTCGCCTCGCTGGTCGCGGGCGACAGATAAACCGGGGCGCTCACCAGCGACAGGCGCAGAAAGCCGGTCCAGGACGCGCGGGGCATGGAAGCCTCCACAAGAAAATTCGCCGCAAAAAAGCCAGAAGACGGTTAACGAAGCAATAACACACAGAAAAGCAATATTTAAATCAAACGCTTGCCTACCGTGTTATGCGCTCCATCGCGGCGACGACCGGCGCGAGATCGAAACGGCCGCGCTTCAGATCATGGCCCGCGCCGCCGACCGGGATCATCTCTGTCAACGCCGGGATCAGCCGGATGGCGTCGGCGAGCTCGGCCGGCGTGCCGAACGGGTCGTTGGCGCCCTGGACAAAGATGCAGGGCACCGTGAGACGCGGGAAATGCTCCTTGCGCAGCCGCTCGGGCTTGCCTGGCGGATGCAGCGGGTAGGAGAACAGCAGCAAGCCGGCAACGAGACGCGGCGTCTCCGCCGCCAGCATCGTCGCCTGCCTCCCGCCATAGGACTGGCCGCCGAGCACGATGCGTTTGGGACCGAGCTCTCGCAGCGCTTCGACCGCGAGGCGCAGCCCTTCACGGTCGGCCGCCGCGCCCGATGGCGAAGGCGGCCTGGTCGGGCGGCGCTGGCGGAATGGTAGGTCGCAGCGCAACACATCGAACCCGGCACCACAAAACGCCGTCGCTGCGGCCACCAGTAGCGGCATCGTGCAATTGCCGCCGGCACCGTGCGTCAGCACGAGACCCCGCTCGCTCTTGCCGAGGGCGCGGTGCAGAAAGCCGCGAACCCCATCCGCGGTAAAGGGTTCGGGGTTGGTCATCAAATGCCTATGTGCTTGCGGACCCTCGCCGCAATCGTCTGCGCGGCATCGCCGATCCCGGCCCAGGGATCGGGTCCGAGCTTCTTAAGACGTGCGGGGACTGTCGCGACAGTGAAGTCGCTCGGCTTCGCCCCGCGCTCGACCTCTTCCCACGAGATCGGGGTCGAGACCGGCGTCCTGGCGCGGTCACGCGGCGAGTAGGCGCCGACTGCGGTCGCGCCGCGCGCATTGCGCAGATAGTCGAGATAGATGCGGTCGCGCCGCGCCTGCTTGGTCTGGTTGGCGGTAAACTGCGCCGGGCGCTCCTCAGCCAGCCGGTCGGCGACCCATTTCGAAAACGTCTTCACCGCGTCCCATTCGAGCTTCGGCGCGAGCGGCACGACGACATGCAGACCTTTGCCACCGGTGGTCTTTACAAAGCTCTTGAGGCCGATCGCGTCGAGCGCGTCGCGCACCTCGATCGCCGCATCGGTCACGCGCGACCAGCCGAGCCCCTCATCGGGGTCGAGATCAAAGGTGACGCGGTCGGGCCGCTCGACAGCGCTGATCGACGAACCCCAGGGGTGGATCTCGACCACGCCCACTTGCACCAACGCGATGAGGCCGGCGACGTCTTCGATGACCGGGAACGGCTCGGCTTCGCCGGCGATCTTGAAGCCCTTGATCTCGCCCGGCATGCCGGCGCCGATATGCTTCTGGTAGAAGGCGCGTTGCCCCCTGGCGCCGGTCTGCCGGATGATGGTGAGCGGCCGGCGCGCGAGATGTGGCAAGGCCCATGCGGCGACATCGACCCAATATTGTGCCACCTGCTGCTTGGTGATCCCGGTATCGGCATAGAGCGCGCGGTCGGGATGCGACAGCCGCACCCCGTTGAACACGATGCTGCCGTCGCGCAGCTTTTCGGCCGGCTGCGTCGCGACCGGCGGGTCGGCGGGCGGCTGGGTGGCGGCGGGAAGCTTGTCGGGATCGTAGACGATCTCGTTCAACTTCTTGTCCTCACGCAGGCCCTGGAAGGTCGATTGCCTGATCAACTTGTCGGTTGTCCAGACGGCATATTCGACCTCGACGACCAACTCGGGCTTGACCCAATGGATGTCCTTGCGCCGTTCTTCCGGCGGCAACGTCACTGACGCCTTGCGGATTTCGAGCGGCGCGAGGCGCCGATGCAGCTCCGCCAGACGCGCACCGGTGAAGCCACTTCCGACCCGGCCGGCGTAACGCAACGCGCCGCTCGGATCGTAATAGCCGAGCAGTAGCGCGCCAAACCCCTCGCGACTGCCGTCAGGATCGGTAAAGCCGAGGACGACGAACTCGTCGCGGTTGCGGGCCTTGATCTTGAGCCAGTTGCGGCCGCGGCCGGGCACGTAGGGCCGGCCGCGGCGCTTCGACACGATGCCCTCGACGCCGTAGCCCGCCGCTTGCTTCAGGAAATTCGGCCCCTGCCCGACATGGTGATCGCTGTAGCGCAGCATGCCCTCGGCTTGCGGCGGGACGAGCTCGGCGAGCGTGGCTTTGCGGTCTTCGAGCGTCGCGCCGGTCAGGTCATAACCGTCGCGAAAAAGCAGGTCGAAGGCAAAATAGGTCAGCCGGTCGGTGCGTTTCGCCGAGATCGCATCCTGCAGATCGGCGAAGTTGGTGATGCCGTCCGGGCGCAGCGCGACCAACTCGCCATCAAGGACCGCCGACGTGACCGGCAGTTTCGCTAGCTGCGCGGCCAGTGCCGGGAACTTCTCGGTCCAGTCGAGCCCGCCGCGGGTGACGAGCCGAACCATGCCGCCCTCGACATAAGCGATGAGGCGATAGCCGTCATATTTGATCTCGTGCAGCCACTCATCACCCGCGGGCGCGGCCGCCGCGGCGGTGGCCAGTTGCGGCTTGAGGCTTGTCGGCATCTTCGCCTTGGTCGCGCCCTTGATGCGCGATGGCGGGCGAAGCTTGCGCGGCTCGGCCGTCTCTTCGCCGGGCGTTTCCGAGCCTTTCGAATGCCAGACCCGGTCGCGCTCAGCGGCGATATCGTCGATCGTGCGATGGCTTTCGACGCTTTCGGTCAGCTCGTCGACCACCGCGCTGCCGCTGCCGGGGATCGCCGCCTCGTCGCGCTCTTTCACGAGCAGCCAGTTATCGGTGCGGTCATGTGGTCGGCGCTTGAGGCGCACCAGCATCCAATGCCCGTGCAGCTTGTCGCCGTGCAGCGCGAATTTGAGCATACCCTTGGCGAGCGACTTGGCGGGATCGGGTTCGAGCGGCTCCCAAGTGCCGCGATCCCACAGCAGCACCGTGCCGCCGCCATATTCGCCCTGTGGGATGACGCCCTCGAACCCGCCATATTCGAGCGGATGGTCTTCGACCTCGACCGCGAGGCGCTTCTCATGCGGATCAAGGCTCGGCCCTTTCGGGATCGCCCAGCTTTTGAGGACGCCGTGGAGTTCGAGCCGGAAGTCGTAATGCAGCCGCCGCGCGGCGTGCTTCTGGATCACGTACGACAGCGCCACCTTGGCCTTGGCGCGCGAACGGGCCGGAGACGCGCCGGAGGGCTCCGGTGTCTTCCGGAAATCGCGCTTCTGCCTGTAGACCTCGAGAGCCATCGCCACAGCGTACCGCAAGTCATCAACTAAACGTCAGCGGAGCGATGCAAAATCCACTACGACCGCAGATGGCAGGCGACCCAATGGCCGTCGGCGGTCTGTTTCAGTTCCGGCTTCTCGCTGCTGCACAGCGGCAGCTCGCGGACCGGGCAGCGCGTGTGAAAATGGCAGCCCGACGGCGGGTGGATCGGGTTGGGGATGTCGCCTTCGAGGCGCACGCGCTGCTTCTTGACCGTCGGGTCAGGGGTTGGCACCGCCGAGAGCAATGCCTCGGTATAAGGGTGGCGCGGGTTTTCGTAGAGCGCCTCCGCAGGCGCGAGCTCGACGATGCGTCCGAGATACATCACCGCGACGCGCGACGAGATGTGCTGCACCACCGCCAGGTCGTGCGCGATGAAGAGGTAGGATAGGTGAAACTCGTCCTGCAGATCGGCGAGTAGGTTGATGACCTGCGCCTGCACCGATACATCGAGCGCCGAGACCGGCTCATCGCAGACGATGAGCTTGGGCGACACGGCGAGCGCGCGGGCGATGCCGATGCGCTGGCGCTGCCCGCCGGAAAATTCATGCGGGTAGCGGCGCATGTGGTCGGGGTTGAGACCGACATGGCGCAACAACTCGACGATGCGATCTTCGAACTCGGCGCGCGTCGCGGCAAGCTTATGGATGGTCAGCGCCTCGCCTATGATCGCGCCGATCGTCATGCGCGGATTGAGCGACGCATAGGGATCCTGGAAGATGATCTGCATGTCGCGGCGCAGCGCGCCCAATGCCTTGCCATCGAGCGCGGTGACATTTTTCCCTTCGAGCCAAACTTCGCCCGAACTCGGCTCGATCAGCCGCAGCATGCAGCGCCCGGTCGTGGACTTGCCGCAACCCGACTCGCCGACGAGACCCAAGGTCTCCCCGGCGCCGATCTCAAAGCTGATGTCGTCGACCGCGTGCACCATCTCGCCCGCTCCGGCGAGAAACCCGCGGCGCGTCGGAAAATTCTTCACCAGGTGTTTGACCTGGAGCAGCGGCCCCGAACTTTGACTGTCCGTCATCACGCCGCCGGGGGGTAGAGAACACAGGCGACCTTGTGCTCGTCGCCCACCATTTGCAGCTCCGGCACCGCCTCGGTGCAGACGGGGCTCGCGAAGCCGCAGCGCGGCGCGAAGCGGCAGCCTGGCGGCGGGCGCAACAGGCTCGGCACGGTACCGGTGATCGCCTCGAGCCGGCGCTTCTTGCCGCTCGATTTGTCGAGTCGCGGGATCGAGCGAATGAGCCCCTGGGTGTAGGGATGCAGCGGGCGGGCGAACAATTCCTCGACCGGCGCCTCCTCGACGACGCGGCCGGCATACATCACCGCGACGCGCTGCGCGACCTCGGCGACGACGCCCATCGCGTGGGTGATCAGCATGATCGCCATGCCGAATTTCGCCTTCATCTCGGCCAGAAGATCGAGGATTTGCGCCTGGATCGTCACGTCGAGCGCGGTCGTTGGCTCGTCGGCGATCAGGAGCTCGGGGCTGCAGGCGAGCGCCATCGCGATCATCACCCGCTGGCGCATCCCGCCCGAGAGCTGGTGCGGGTAGTCGTTGACCCGCCGCTCGGGTGCCGGGACATGCACCAGGCGCAGCATCTCGATCGCGCGGTCAATCGCCTCGCGCCGGCTCATGCTCTGGTGCAGTCTCAGCACCTCGGCGATCTGGTCGCCGACCGTGTAGACCGGGTTCAGCGACGTCATCGGCTCCTGGAAGACAATGGCGATTTCCTTGCTGCGGATGTGCTGCATCTCGTCCGCGTCGAGCGGAACGAGGTCGCGCCCTTTCCACAGGATGCTGCCGTCGACGATCTTGCCGGGCGGCATCGCGATCAGCTTCAACACCGTCATCGCCGTCACGGTCTTGCCGCAGCCCGACTCGCCGACAACCGAGAGCGTCTCGCCCCGGCCGATCGTCAGGTCGACCCCGTCAACCGCGCGCACCATGCCGTCATCGGTCTTGAAATGCGTCTTGAGCCCGCGGATTTCTAAGAGAGCTTCAGGCACGGTCACAAAACCCGGCGCGGGTCGAGCGCGTCGCGCAGCCCGTCGCCGACATAGTTGATCGCCATCACGACGAGGAAGATCGCGCCGCCGGAAAACAGCGCCCAATGCGGCGCGACATCGAGATAATCCTTGGCGTCGTAGAGAATGCGGCCCCAGCTCGGAATGTCGGGCGGAAAGCCGAGCCCCAAAAACGACAAGGTCGACTCTGCGATGATCGCGTTCGCCACCTCGATCGTCGCGGCGACGATCACCGGGCCGATCGCGTTGGGCAGGATGTGCCGCACCACCTGGCGCAAGGTCGAGGCGCCGAGCGCGCGCGCCGCCTCGACAAACTCCTTTTCGCGCAGCGAAAAGAACTGCGCGCGCACCAGCCGCGCGATCGACATCCAGCGAAACCCGCCGATCACCGCGACGATCAGCGCAAACGTGCCGAGCTCCAGCCCGACCAGCTTTCGCAGCGTCGTCTGGAACAGATAGATGATAAGCAGCAGGAGGGGCAGCTGCGGCAGCGACAAGAAGAGATCGCAGAGCCACATCAGCGCCATGTCGACGCCGCCGCGCGCGGTGCCGGCGACCGCGCCGACAAAGACGCCAACGAACACCGCGACCAGCATCGCCGCCACACCGACGGAAAGCGAAATGCGCCCGCCATAGATCATGCGGGCAAGCAGATCCTGGCCGAGATCGTCGGTGCCGAGCGGATGCGCAAAGGCCGGCCCCGAGAGCTGCGCGGTAAAGTCGATCTCGTTGATCGCCGCCGGCCAGATCGCCGTGCCGAAGACTAGCAGCAAGGTCATCAGCACCAGGATGCCGGCGCTGATAAACGCCAGGCGATGTCGGCGGAAGCGGCGCCACGCCTCGCGCGCCAGCGATTCGTGCCGCGCCCGCAGCAGCGCCGCCGCGCCAACGAGCGCCGCGTCAGCGATAGGAGATGCGGGGGTCGAGCCAGCCATAAAGCAGGTCCGCGATCAGATTGAAGAGGATGACGAGACAGGCGAAAACAAAGGTCACGCCCATGATCACCGGCGTGTCGTTTGCGAGGATCGCGCTGATCAGCAGCGAGCCGATGCCGGGAACCCGAAAAATCTGCTCGGTAATGATCGCGCCGCCAAAGATGATCGGCATCTGCAGCGCGACAAGCGTCACCACTGGGATCATCGCGTTGCGTACGACATGCTTCAGCACGACCACACGCTCAGGCAGCCCTTTGGCCCGCGCGGTCGTCACATGGTCGAGGCGCACCACATCGAGCACCGAGGCGCGCACGAACCGCGTCCATGGCGCGCCCTGAAACAGCGCAAGCACCATCACCGGCATGATCGCCTGGCGGATATAGGCCCAGGCGAGCGGCAGCCCGCTGCCACCCATGTCGGTGCGGTAGACCATCGGCAGGAGGTGCAAATTGACGCTAAAGACGAGAATGAGCACCAGCCCGGTAAAGAAAGTCGGCAGCGAAAAGCCGATCAGCGCCAGGCTGCTCGCGACCTGGTCGAAGAAAGAATAAGGCCGCACCCCCGCGTAAACGCCGACCGGCACCGCGATCAGCAGCGCCAAGACCTGCGACGCGCCGATCACGAACAAGGTCGTCGGCAGGCGCTGGAGGATGAGCCTGCTGACATCGATCCGACTGGCGAAGGAGAAACCCCAATCGCCGTGCAGCATCGCCGCCAGCCAGTGGAAATAGCGCAAATAGATCGGGTCATCGAGCCCGAACTTGGCGCGCAGCGCGGCGGCGACCGAAGGCGGGATCGATGGGTCGCTCGCCAGGTCGGAAAACGGGTCGCCCGGCGCCAGCGCCAGAATGCAAAACAGGATGACGCTGATGCCGAGGAGGCTCGGGAGCGCTAGCAGCAAGCGCCTGACGAGATAGTTCAGCACGGGCCGTCACTGCCACGCGGCCCGGCCGATCCGCTTTTCACCGTCATGCCTGGACTTGCTCCGGGCATCCACAAAATGACGGAGCAGCGCCTCATGGATGCCCACCGAACACGTCCGTGGGCTGAGGGCCCACGGGTCAAGCCCGCCCATGACGCGCTAAAAGGCCAGCTGAAAAGGCTTGATCGCAAACGGTGATCCTAACTCAAGAGGGCTCTACGCATCGGCGTACCAGTTGTGCAGGTCGCCGATGTAGCTGTCCCAACCGGACAGCCGGACATGCATCTTGTTGGCGACCGCGGCGACGCTCGGCCGGTAGACATCGGGGATCACGACGATGTTCTTGATCACCATGTCGTTCATCTGGATGAACAGCGCGGCGCGTTTTACGGGGTCGGTCTCGTGCTCGGAGGCGGCGTAGAGCGCGTCGTAGTCGGGGTTGCGCCAGCGCACGATGTTGCGGCCCTGCCACTTGTTGTCCTTGCTCGCGATCTCGGTCGACAGGAACTGCCGCATGAAATCGCGCGGGTCGGGCTGGGTCATCGTTACCGTGTACATCTGCATGTCGGTGTAGAACTTCGTGTAGGTGTCGGGGTTGCCGACATCTGACGAAAAGAACACTGAGGCCGGAACGGTCTTCAGCTCGATCGCGATGCCCGCCTTCTCACAGGCCTGCTTGACAATCTCCTGGTTCTTCTGGCGCGGCGCGTTGATCGAGGTCTGGTAGACGAGCTTGAGCTGGACGCCGTCCTTGGCGCGGATGCCGTCGGCGCCGGGCTTCCAGCCGGCCTTGTCGAGAATCTCCTTCGCCTTGTCGACATTGAACTCGAACGCGGTGTCCTTCGAGACAAATTGCTGCGGGTTGTTGATGAAGTTCGCGGTCGCCTTTCCGGTACGGCCATAGATGAACTTCTCGACCGAGGCGCGGTCGACGAGCAGGTTCATCGCCTGGCGTACCGCCGGATCGGTGAGGAAAGGGTGCTGGGTCTTGATGCTCGAGCGCTCGCCGTCGACGTCCTTTGTCGGGTCGGTGTAGTTGAGCTGGATGTGCTCGACATTGCCGCTCGCAAAAATCTGCACGTGGCCCTTTCCGGTCTCCTCGAGGCGCTTCAAGAGCTCGTCCTCGACCTGCATGTTCCACGCGAAATCATATTCGCCGGTCTGCAGCACCGCGCGCGCCGCCGACACCGCGTCGCCGCCGCCCTTCATCTCGATCGCGTCGAAATAGGGCCGGTTCGGCAGATGGTAGTTGGGGTTCATCTTGCCGCGCACGAGATCGCCCGGTTTGAAGTCGACAAACATGTAGGGGCTGGTGCCGACCGGCGCGAGGTTGGTCGGCGCCTCGCGCGAATTGGCGCCCTTGTACTGCGCGAACAGGTGCTTCGGAATGACCATGCCGCGCACGCTAACAAAGGCGTCGGCCCAAAACGGCGTCGGCTGGGCGAAATCGATCTTGATCGTGTAGTCGTCGACCTTGGAGACCTTGATGTCCTTGTAGGTGCCGATCGTCGTCGCCGCGGTCGCGGGATCGGAGGCGTACTCCCAGTTGAAAACGCAGTCGTCAGCGGTGAAGGGCTGGCCGTCATGCCATTTGACGCCCTGCTTCAATTTCCAGATCACCCATTTCGCGTCCTTGTCGACCGTGCCGGCCTCGACGCTCGGCACCTCGGCGGCGAGGATCGGCAGCAGATTGCCGTCCGGGTCCCAGCCGGCGAGCGGCTCGTAAAACACGCGCGAGCCGTCCTGGTCCTTGGTGCCGAC
>DATHCK010000062.1:0-2133 GCA_035319545.1 Allostellaceae bacterium
ACACCGTGGACCGAACTGGCCACCAATCGCGTTCATACGGCGCAATCGCTGCATGGTCGCGATCGCATCCGCGCCGCGCTCAACACGCTGGGGTTTCCGGTTCGCTGAGAGGACGACATGGTAACAACGCACCAGGAACGCGGGATCGGCGAGCACGATTGGCACTCGGCGGATTACGTCAATTTCTGGATCACCCGCGACAAAAGCCGCGACGCCGAACGTCGGCAGCGCCTCAAGGAGATGCTTTCGCATTCGGGGATCGCGGCGGATGCGACGATCTCGGTGCTCGACGTCGGCGGCGGGTACGGGGTGGTGAGCGAGGAGGTGCTCGGCGCCATCCCCGAGGCCCGGGTAACCCTGCAGGACTATTCCCAGCCGATGCTCGACGCGGCGCGCGAACGGTTGCAGGCGTTCGGCGGCCGGGTCGATTACGTGCTCGCCGACCTCACCGATCCGGGCTGGACCAAGAAGGTCGGCGGCCCTTTCGGCCTCGCGGTGTCGGCGATCGCGATCCACAATCTGCGCGATGTGTCGCTGATCGCGGACGCCTATCGCGGCATCGCCGCGACGCTGAAGCCGGGTGGCGCATTCCTCGATTACGACTTGTTCTTCGATACGATCGGCGGCATCGAGCATCATATCGAATTGCTCCGGCAGGCCGGGTTCGCCCAGGTCGAATGCCTGTGGCGAGAACCGCCGCTGGCGACGCTGAAGGCTGTGAAATAGCGCTATTTCCCAGCCCAGCCAGTGATGTCGAAGAAGATCGTCACCTTGGTCTTGTCGGGCTCGATCATGCCCAGCACGTCGTAGTCGTGGTCGTTCTGGCTGATCCGCGTCTGATACTCGATGTGCCAAGTCGGAAAGTGGTCGGCGATAAACGCCTGCTCGGCGGCGACGCCGTGGAACTCGTCGGCGACGTCGGGCAGCACGATCGCGGTCGCGATCGTCGTACCGGGCGTACCCGCTTGCGCCGCGGGCTGGGCACCGGCAGCCCCCGCGAGGCCGCACATGATGACCGACAAGCCCCACGATCTCGCAAAACGAACCAAGCTATTTCCCGAACCAGTCGGTGATGTCGAAAAAGACCACTTGGGTGGCGCAACCCGAGCCGGTGAGCTTGATGCTGTCATAACTCCGGGCGCCGTCCCGGATCAGGGCCTGCTGGGTCGGCTGGCAGCCGGGGAGATGGTCGCGGATATAGGCATACTCCGCGGAAACACCATCCAGCTCGTTCTGCACGCCGGAGAGCACGATGGCGTTGGCCACCGAGCTGCCAGGCGCGCCCGCCTGGGCCGCCGCCCCGCCGAGTATCCCCGTAAGCGCCGCGACAACACAGGCCGCCGCGACGCCGGACCTCATCGCGGGCGGCATCAGCGGTCGATGCCACCCATGCACAGGTATTTGATTTCGAGATAGTCCTCGATGCCGTATTTCGACCCCTCGCGGCCGATACCGGACTCTTTCATGCCGCCGAACGGCGCGATCTCGGTCGAGATGATGCCTTCGTTGACGCCGACAATGCCGTATTCGAGCGCCTCGGAGACGCGCCAGATGCGGCCGATATCGCGGCTGTAAAAATAGGCGGCGAGGCCGAACTCGGTGTCGTTGGCCATCTTCACCGCCTCCTTCTCGTCCTTGAAGCGGTAGAGCGGCGCGACCGGGCCGAAGGTCTCCTCCTTGGTGATGATCATGTCGGTGGTGACGTCGGTCAGCACGGTCGGCTCGAAAAAGCTGCCGCCCAATGCCGAGCGCTTGCCGCCAGTGACGACATGGGCGCCCTTCTTCAGCGCGTCGGCGATGTGGCTTTCCACCTTCTCGACCGCCTTCATGTCGATCAGCGGGCCGATGACGGTGCCGGGAGCGGCGCCGTTGCCGACCTTCATCTCGCCGGCGACCTCGGCGAGGCGCTTCGAGAACGCGTCGTAGACGCCGTCCTGCACCAGGATGCGGTTGGCGCAGACGCAGGTCTGGCCGGCGTTCCTATATTTCGAGGCGATCGCCCCTTTGACCGCCATCTCGATATCGGCGTCGTCAAAGACGATGAACGGCGCGTTGCCGCCGAGTTCCATCGAGGTCTTCTTCACCGTGGCGGCGCATTGCTCCATCAGGAGCTTGCCGATCTCGGTCGAACCG
>DATHCK010000063.1:0-5470 GCA_035319545.1 Allostellaceae bacterium
CGCCCCAAACCGGCGGCCAAGGCCCCGGGCTGATCATGCAAAACCTGCGGTTCGCGGCGCTGCTGCTGGGAGGAGGGCTGGCGTTGCTGTCGGGGGCGGCGCCGGCGCGCGCGCAGCTCGGCATGACGGACAACGGCACGCCGGTCAACGTCCAGGCCGATAACGGCATCGAGTGGCAGCAAAACCAGCAGCTCTACATCGCCCGAGGCAATGCGGTCGCGACACGGGGTCCGGCGTCGATCAAGGCCGATACGCTGATCGCCCACTATCGCAAAGTCAGCGGCCCGGCCGCCGCCAATACCGAGAACAACAGCGAGATTTATCGCATCGAGGCCGAAGGCAATGTCGTGATCACCCGCGACACCCGCACCGTGGTCGGCGACCATGCCGATTACGACATGGATCAGGGGATCGGCATCGTTACCGGCAAGGCGCTCAAGATGACGACCGCGACCGATGTCATCACCGCGAGAGACGCGCTCGAATGGTACGACCAAAAGCAGATCGCCGTCGCGCGCGGCAACGCCGTCGCGGTGCGCCAGGGCGGCCGGACGATCAAGGGCGATATCCTGACCGCCTACATGGTCAAATCGCCGCAGCAGCAAGCGGCCGCGCCCAGCCAACCGGCAAAGCCGAGCCCGCCGCCGGCCAGGCCCGCCGTGACGGCGCCCGGCGCGAACGCCAACGGCAGTTCACCGGCACCGTCGGGCAACGACGATTCCAAGATCAACCGAATCGACGCGCAGGGCCATGTCGTGGTCGTCAACGGCCTCGATATCGGCCGCGGCGATTATGGAGTGTATAATGCCGTCACCGACATCTGTACGCTGTTGGGGAATGTTACCGTTACGCGCGGCAACGACGTCGCCACCGGGCAATACGCCGTCATGGACATGAAGACAAATATCAGCCGAATCATGCCCGCCTCGACCCTGCCGGGCAGCACGCGCCAGCGCGTCCAAGGGCTGTTCGTCAAGCAGGACGTGACCGGCCCCACACCGGGCAGCGCTCCCTCCGCACCGAACGCGCCGAATGGCGGCGCCGTAAATGGCGCGCCCGCTAAGGGCACCACGGCAAACGGCGCCGCGCCAAAGGGACCGTGATGCGCGGCGACGACCGTTCACCACGCGGCGAAACGCCGTCGTTTTTCCCCGACGACTTCGTACCGCAATGGATCATGCCCAGCGCGCCGCCGCCCGGACCGCGGCTCGTCGCCGACAACAAAGGGCTGATCGGGCGGGGGCTCGGCAAGAGCTTCAAGCGCCGCGTCGTGCTGCGCGATGTCAATGTCTCGGTGCAACGCGGCGAGGTGGTGGGGCTGCTCGGCCCGAACGGCGCGGGCAAGACCACCTGCTTCTACATCATCACCGGGCTCATCGCCGCGGACACCGGGACGGTCAGCCTCGACGGCGAGGACATCACCGCGCTGCCGATGTACCGCCGGGCGCGGTTGGGGGTGGGATACCTGCCGCAGGAAGCATCGATCTTTCGCGGCCTCACCGTCGAGCAGAACATCCGCGCGATCCTCGAGATCGCCGAATCCGATCCGGCGGAGCGCGAGCACATGCTCGATTCGCTGCTGGCCGAGTTCTCGATCAGCCATTTGCGCCGCGCGCCGGCGATGGCGCTGTCGGGTGGCGAGCGGCGGCGCTGCGAGATCGCCCGCGCGCTTGCGACGCAGCCTCATTTCATCCTCTTGGACGAGCCGCTGGCCGGCATCGACCCGATCGCGGTGAACGACATCCGCGACTTAGTGAAGCACCTTAAAGATAGAGGAATCGGCGTCTTGATTACCGATCACAATGTGCGAGAGGCGTTCCAGATCGTGGATCGGGCCTATATCTTGCATGAGGGCCGCGTCCTGATGGAGGGTGCGCCGCAGGAGATCGTCGCCGACGCTGATGTACGACGCGTTTACCTGGGCGAAAGATTCAGCCTATAAGCCCGCTCCGAACGGAGCATTGGGTTGAACAGGATCAGTTTTTCGCAACGGTTGGAACTTCGCCAGACGCAAGCGCTGGTGATGACTCCGCAGCTGCAGCAAGCAATCAAGATGCTGCAACTGTCGAACCTTGAACTCGCCGATTACGTCGACGCTGAGATCGAACAGAACCCTTTGCTTGAACGCACCGAGGGCGACGGCGAGGATGGGCCACCAGTGCTCGATCTCAACGGCGCGGAGGTCAACGGCAGCGCGGCAAGCAGCGAGCTGCCGGTAACATCGACGTTGGTGACCGACGCAGCGAGCGAGAATTTTACGGCCGAGGCGGCCGAGCAATGGGACTCCACCGCCGGCGCCGATGGCGATGGCTCGGCCGATTACGGCGCCAGCGATTATGGTAGCGACCAACCCTGGCGCACCCGCAACGGTTCCATCGACAGCGATGACCTGCCTGGCCTTGACCAAGCTGCCGCGCGGCCGCGTACGTTGCGCGAGCATCTCTTGGAGCAGATCGGCGCCGACCTGCCGAACCAGACCGATCGGGCGATCGCCGTCTACCTGCTCGACCAGCTCGACGAAGCGGGTTACCTGCGAGCTGATCTGGCGGACGTTGCGGCGCGGCTCGGCTGTCCGCCGCAGCGCATCGAACCGGTGCTGGCCCGGCTTCAGGAGCTCGATCCGCCGGGCGTCTTCGCCCGCGACCTCACCGAATGCCTGGCGCTGCAGTTGCGCGACCGCAACCGCCTCGACCCGGCGATGCAAACGCTGCTCGACAATCTACCGCTGCTCGCAGCGCGCAACGCGGCGGCGTTGCTGCGGCTCTGCCATGTCGACGCTGACGACCTCGCCGAGATGATCGCCGAGATCAAGTCGCTCGACCCGCGCCCGGGGCTGGCCTATGACGCGCCGCAGGCGCAGGCTATTGTTCCCGACATCCTAATGCGCGCCCAACCGGACGGCGGCTGGATCGTCGAGCTGAACGCCGAGACGCTGCCGCGCGTCCTCATCAACAATCGCTACTACGCGCGGATCAGCCGCGCCGCGCGCAGCAAGACCGAGCGCGACTACCTCACCGACAGGCTGCAGGCGGCCAACTGGCTCATCAAGTCGCTGCACCAGCGCGCCACCACGATCCTCAAAGTGGCGACCGAAATCGTCGAGCAGCAGGACGGCTTTTTTCGCCAAGGCGTGCAGTCGCTGCGGCCGTTGATCTTGCGCGACATCGCCGACGCGATCGGCATGCACGAAAGCACGGTCAGCCGCGTGACCAACAACAAATACATCGCGACGCCGCGGGGCCTGTTCGAACTCAAATATTTCTTCACATCGGCGATCGCCGCCTCACGCGGCGGCGAGGCGCATTCAGCCGAGGCGGTGCGGTTTCGCATCCGCCACCTGATTGACCGCGAGGCCGCCGAAAGCACGCTGTCGGACGAGCGGATCGTCGAGCTGCTGCAGGCGGAAGGGGTGGACATCGCCCGCCGCACGGTCGCGAAATATCGCGAGGCGATGCGCATTCCGTCATCGGTTCAGCGGCGGCGCGAAAAGCTGATGGCGCTGTGACCGACGGGTTGGCTCGCCCCCAACCGGAAATGCGTGTAGTTTCGGCGTGACCGAACATTGGAAAAGCACGATGGCGCGCCGGTTCCATGTCGAATTGATCAAGCCGTCGCATTACGACGACGACGGCTACGTCATTCAATGGCACCGCTCGTCGATCCCCTCGAACAGCCTGGCGAGCGTCCACGGTCTGATCGCCGACTGCGCCGAGCGGCGCGTGCTCGGTCCCGATGTTGAGATCGAGGTCGAGTCCTGCGACGAGTGCAACACTGTCGTCGATGTCCACGCGGTCGCGCGCCGCATCCGCGCTGCCGGCGCGGGCTTTGTCGGGCTGGTCGGGGTGCAGTCGAACCAGTTTCCCCGAGCGCTCCATCTGGCGCGCCGGCTCCGCGCCGCCGGGCTCACGGTGGTGATGGGCGGGTTTCATGTCAGCGGCTGCATTTCGATGCTGCCCGAACTGCCGCCGGGGCTGCGCGAATTGCAGGATATCGGCGTCATCCTCTATGCCGGCGAGACCGAAGGCAGGATCGACGATCTGTTGCGCGACATCGACCGCGACGAACCGAAGCCGGTATACAATTTCCTGCATGACCTGCCTGGGCTGGAAGCGGCGATCGCGCCGCTGCTGCCGCGCTCCACAGTGGGGCGCGTTCTCGGGAGTTACGCCAGTTTCGACGCCGGCCGCGGCTGCCCGTTCCAGTGCAGCTTTTGCACCATCATCAACGTCCAGGGCCGCAAATCGCGATACCGCACCGCCGAGGATGTCGAGGCGATCGTGCGCGCCAATTTCGCGCTCGGCATTCGCCACTTCTTTGTCACCGACGACAATTTCGCGCGCAACCGCAACTGGGAGGCTATCCTCGACCGGCTGATCGAGCTACGCCAGGAAGGCATGAAAATACGCCTCATTCTGCAGGTCGATACGCTCTGTCACCGGATACCCGACTTTATCGAAAAAGCCGCGCGCGCCGGCTGCAATTCGGTGTTCATCGGGTTGGAGAACATCAACCCGCAATCGCTCGCCGGAGCCAAAAAGCGGCAGAACAAGATTTGGGAATACCGCGAGATGCTGCAGGCCTGGCGCCGGCAGGGGGTGATGACCTGGGCCGGCTACATCCTCGGCTTTCCCACCGACACGCCGGAATCGATCGCCTCCGATATCGACATCATCAAGCGCGAGCTGCCGATCGACATCCTCGAATTCTTTATCCTGACGCCGTTGCCTGGGTCGGAGGACCACAAGGGCCTCTACATGAAGGGCGTCGCGATGGATGACGACCTCAACAATTACGACCTCGAGCACGTGACCACGAGCCACGCGGTCATGTCGCGGGAAGCATGGGCGCAGGTCTATCGCGACGCCTGGCGGCGCTACTATACCGACGAGCATGTCGAGACGATCTTGCGGCGCGCGGTGCATGACGGGATCAACCCGCGCAAGCTCGCCGACGTGCTGACCGTGTTTTCCGGGGCGCTAGGCATCGAGGGGATCCACCCGCTGCAAGTCGGGGTGTTGCGCCGCAAGGTGCGCCGCGACCGGCGGCCCGAATTGCCGCGCGAGAGCCCGTTCCTCTTCTATCCACGGCGGGTATGGGAGACGACCTCGACGGTCGCCGCTTGGGTGTCGCTGTGGCGGCGGTATCACGGCATGAAGCGGCGCGTGATCGCCGATCCGGCCACCAAGCATTATCTCGACGAAGCGCTCCGGCCGATCACCGAGGACGCGGCGATGCCGGAATTCGTGCGCAACTACGCCGACAAGATCCCGCGCACCTATGGGGCGCCGAGGCTGTCGGCGGCATCATGAGCCGAACGGTTATCCACTTGATCCCCCACGCATTCATGCCCAACGCGCCGACCGCGCACCGACGTGATTTTACCGCAGCGGAGGCGCATTGATGCAAGCCGATCAGGCGGGCGGCGATCTCGCCGATCTGATGATGCCGCGTGGCGTCATCGCCACCCTGC
>DATHCK010000064.1:0-8426 GCA_035319545.1 Allostellaceae bacterium
TTGCCAGCGCGCGGCGCGGCGGGACCTAACCCGCCCCGCCCGCGCGGCGAGGCGTCGCCTGTCCCGCCCGGCGATCGCCGGTTGATTTTTCACAGGAACCTGCTTCGCTGCTCCGGCGCTTGTCCGAGCACTCGGCATTTCCGCCCGCAACAACAAGGACAAACCCGATGCGGTCGCTCGTCTCGCTTTATCTGATCATCGGCCTGTTGCTGCTGGGCTTTGGCTATTTCGCGACCGGGCCGTGCCCCGACAAGAACACCGACGTCGTCAACGACGTCGTCTTCGTGCTGACCTGGCCGGTCGGGCTTTATGGCTATGTGATCAAGGGGTCGCTGTCCCCCGAGGACTGGCTGCACAAGCAGGCCTGCGAGGGCGGGCTCGGCGGCCGCGACCTGCCCAAAGCCCAGCCGCAGTAATCCTCAATCCAACCCAAACTCCGGCCCGGCGTCGCGACGCAGCCGTTCGCCGATCTCGCGGCCAAGCGCCGCCGCGTCCGCCGCCGCACCGGAACCCTCGGCGCGGCGCTCGGCACTGCCATCTTCGGTGAGGAGCAGGGCACGGAGATGCAGTTGCGCGCCGCTGAGCGTCGCGTGCCCCGCGATCGGTGTGTGGCACGATCCATCGAGCGCCGCCAGCATCGCCCGCTCGGCATTGACGCAGGCGGCACTCGCCGGATCGTGCAGCGGCGACAGCAACTCGCGCAGCTCGGCATTGTCTGCACGCGTCTCGATCGCCAGCGCGCCTTGCCCGACCGCCGGCAGCATCTGCTCGACCGAGAGGATTTGGCAGGCCGCGTCGGCTATGCCGAGCCGCTGCAACCCGCTCAAGGCGAGCAGCAGTCCCTCGACCTCTTCCGCTGCCAGCTTGGCGAGCCGCGTGTCGACATTGCCGCGGATCGGTCCGACGGCGAGATCGGGCCGGTGGTGCAGCAGCTGCGCCTTGCGGCGCAGCGAGGCGGTACCGATCCGCGCGCCCTGCGGCAGCGCCGCCAGCGCGATATTGCCGCGCGTCACCAGCGCGTCGCGCGGGTCGTCGCGCGGCAGCACGCAGGCAATCGTGAGCTCCGACGGCAGAAACGTCTCCATGTCCTTCAGCGAATGCACCGCGAAGTCGATGCGCCGGTCGATCAGCCCCTGCTCGATCTCCTTGGTGAACAGGCCCTTGCCGCCGATCTCGGCGAGCAGTCGGTTTTGCACCCGGTCGCCGGTGGTGCGGATTACCTCGAGCGACAGCATCCCCGGCTCGGCAAGGCCGGGATGCGCCGCGCAGAGCCGCGCGCGCACCAGATTGGCTTGGTAGAGCGCCATCGCGCTGCCGCGCGTGCCGATGCGCAAGGGACGAAGCGCCACGCTCGATCCTTCAGTTGCGGGAGCGGCGGGGTTGTAACAGCCCAGGCATTACTGATCCACCGGCACCGACGTCGCCAGCATCGGCAGGGTGTGGGTCAGCCACAGCCATAAAATCGCGAAGGCCAGCGAGATCACCGCGATCGGCACGCCGGCCTTCGCATGGTCACGAAACGTCAACTTCGCGCCCATGCGGTCGGCGCGCTCGGCGATCAGTACATTGGTGAGGCTCCCCGACAGCAGCAAATTGCCGGCGAGCGTCGACAGCAGCGCCAGCCCATAAAGCACATGCGCGGGCGGCAGCGGCCAAATCTGCAACAGCAGCATCGCCGCCGGCAGGCTGCCGATCGCGTTGCTGGTGACGACGCTGAAGATCGTCAGCGGCACCAGCCCGTTCGGCAGCAGATCGTGATGGCTGAGAAAACCAAGCAGGCTTGAGGCGACGCCGCTCTGATTGAGCTCGCCGGTGATCGCGAACAGGCAGGCGGTAAGGAGCAACAGCGGCCAGTCGACGGCGGCAATCATCGTCCGGCTGGTGATCTTGCGGTTGGCGAGCAAAAGCGCAGCGATCAGCAGCGCGCCCAATTCGCGCGGCAACGACGTCAGGAACAAGAGCAGCAGCGCCAGTAGCGCGATGCCGCCCTTGATCGCCTGGTTGCGGTCGAACGGGTGCGAGGTGACGACAGGCAGTTCGGTTGGGTCCGCTGCGTCGCCGTCTGAGTCCATGCGGCCGCGCCATTGCCACCAGATGACGACGAACACGGTAACGAGGGCGAACATCGCCGGGACGAAACAGATCAGGATCCATTTCGTGAAGCCGAGGCGCCCGACCGAGCCAAGCAGCATGTTTTGCGGGTTGCCGATCATCATCGCCGCCGAGCCGGCGTTGGTCGCCGCGGCGAGCGCGATGCCGAACGGCCGCGGGTCGAGGCCGCGCACTCGCGCTCCGACAAAGAGCAGCGGCGCGATGGTGATGATGAGGATGTCGTTGGCCAGCACCGCCGCGAGCCCGCCGGCGATCGCCACGGTCATCGCCAGAAGCACGGTGTTGCCGTGTCCCCGGCTGGTGAACTCGCGCGCGCACAAGTCGATAAAGCCGGATTCGGCGAATTGCGCCGAGATGATCATCATCGCGAACAGCAGCGCCAGCGTCGGCATGTCGACATTGCTGCCGAAATCGTCGAGCGTCATCTGCCCGGTGACGAGCAGCAGGATGACCGCGAGCAGCGCGATCCCCGTCCGGTCGACCTGCAGCCGCGGAATGCGTCCGGCGACCATCCCGGCATAGGTCAGAATCAGGACGAGCAGGACGATCGCGGCGTGCATTGTTGTGCGTTGCGGCAAAGGCTCGCCGCATCATTGCCGCGCAACCGGGAAATCGCCAGAAGCTAATTGATTCGGCAGCATTTTTCCGCCCGGCGTGGCGATACGGCCACGATCGGGCCGATTCCCGCCGCTGCGCCGAAGCATGCGCGTTGCTATATGATGAAGCGATGTCCGAGCTTCATGCCGAACCCGCCGCCACGACGGCCGCCGCACCCTATTTCGCCGCCCTCAATGAGGCGCAGGCGCAGGCAGTCGCCGCGGTCGATGGGCCGGTGCTGGTGCTGGCTGGGGCCGGCACCGGCAAGACCCGGGTGCTGACGACGCGGCTCGCGCATATCCTGGCGACGCGGCGCGCCTTTCCCGGCGAGATCCTGGCGGTTACCTTCACCAACAAGGCGGCGCGCGAGATGCGCGAGCGCCTTGAGGCAATGATCGGCCAGGCCGCCGAGGGCGTGTGGCTCGGCACGTTCCATGCGCTCGCCGCGCGCATCCTCAGGCGTCACGCCGAGGCGGTCGGGCTCAAATCGAGCTTTACAATCCTCGATACCGACGACCAGCTGCGTCTCGTCAAGCAGATCCTCGCCGCGGCTAATATCGACGAGCGGCGCTGGCCGGCGCGGGTGCTGCATGCCGTGATCGAGCGGTGGAAGGATCGCGGCCTCACCCCGGACAAAGTCTCGACCGCCGAGATCGGCGATTTCGCCGACGGCAAGGCGATCGAGCTCTACCGCCTTTATCAGGAGCGCCTTGCGACCGTGAACGCGGTCGATTTCGGCGACTTGTTGCTCCACAACCTCACGCTCTTCCAGAAGCACCCGGAAATCGCCGAGAGCTACCAGCGCCGTTTCCGCTATTTGCTGGTCGACGAGTACCAGGACACCAACGTTGCGCAATACCTCTGGTTGCGGCTTCTGGCGCAGCAGCACAAGAACATCTGCTGTGTCGGCGACGACGATCAGTCGATCTATTCCTGGCGCGGCGCGCAGATCGAAAACATTCTCAAATTCGAGAGCGACTTCCCCGGCGCGTTGGTCGTGCGCCTGGAGGAGAACTACCGCTCGACGCCCGAGATTTTGTCTGCCGCGGCCGGGGTGATCGGCCACAATCGCGGTCGCCTCGGCAAGACGCTGTGGACCCGTGCGGAAGAGGGCGACAAGGTCACCGTGCGCGGGTTGTGGGACGCCGAGCAGGAAGCGCGCTGGGCCGGCGATGAGATCGAGGCGCTGCAACGCAAGGGCCACAAGCTTTCCGAGATCGCGATCCTGGTGCGCGCGGGCTTTCAGACCCGCGAGTTCGAGGAGCGCTTTATCGCACTGGCCCTACCGTACCGGGTGATCGGCGGCCCGCGCTTTTACGAGCGCCAGGAAATTCGCGACGCGCTCGCCTATCTGCGCCTCGTCAACCAGCCGGCCGACGACCTGGCCTTCGAGCGTATCGTCAACACGCCGCGCCGCGGCATCGGCACCGCGACCC
Source organism: Allostellaceae bacterium (assembly GCA_035319545.1). Taxonomy (GTDB): domain Bacteria; phylum Pseudomonadota; class Alphaproteobacteria; order ATCC43930; family CGMCC-115725; genus DATARH01. The sequence goes on from DATHCK010000064.1 coordinate 4,146, forward strand.
TCCAGTTGCTCCACGCCAAGGCGCGCGCGGAGCAACTGTCGCTGGTCGAGGCGACGCGCAATCTCATCGCCGGCGATGCGCTGCCGCGCGGCGCGCGCAACGCGCTGGCCAATTTCCTCACCATGCTCGACCGCTGGCGCGACGAAGCCTTCCGCGACAGCCATGTCGAGCTGGTGCAGCGCGTGCTCGACGAGTCGGGCTACACCGGCATGTGGCAGGCCGACCCGTCGCCCGAGGCGCCTGGCCGGCTCGAAAACCTGAAGGAGCTGGTCGTCGCGATGGCCGAGTTCGAAAACCTTGGCGGGTTCCTCGAGCATGTCAGCCTCGTCATGGACAACGCCGCCGACACCGCCGGCGATATGGTCAATCTGATGACCCTGCACAGCGCCAAGGGGCTGGAGTTCAATACGGTGTTTCTCCCCGGCTGGGAGGAGGGGGTGTTCCCGTCGCAGCGCGCGATCGAGGAAGGCGGGCTGCCGGCGCTCGAGGAGGAGCGGCGGCTCGCCTATGTCGGGCTGACCCGCGCGCGCAACCGCGCCCTGGTCTCGTTCGCCGCCAACCGGCGCATCCACGGCCAATGGCAGGCCTCGGCGCGCTCGCGCTTTGTCGACGAGCTGCCAAAGGATCAGATCGAGGTCGAGACCGAGATGGGCATGGGCCCCGGCGCCGGTTGGGCCGCCTCGCCCCCCGCCAACGCCGCCTGGGGCACCGGCTGGGCCGAGGGCAATCGCGACACCTACCGCAAGAGCCTGCCGCGGCCGCCGCTCGTCGTCGAGGGCACCCGTCCACCGTCGCGCGCTCAGGAGGTCAAGAAAGTCGGCGGCTTCGCGGTGGGTGACCGGGTGTTCCACCAGAAATTCGGTTACGGGATCATCCGCGTCGTCGAGGACAACAAGCTCGAAATCGCTTTTGACAAGGCCGACGTCAAAAAGGTGATGGACGCCTTCGTCGAGCGCGCGTGAGCTGATGCCGCTATGGCGCATCGCGGCGCGGGTCGAGGGCGCCGGCGCGGCCTCCGCGGTCGCCGACCTTTTCGATGAGCTGACTGGCAGCGTCTCCGCCTTCGAAACGCGCGAACCGGCGCGCGGCAAGCCCGCGGAATGGCTGGTTGAGAGTTTTGCCGGCGGGGCGCTGGTCGATGCCGCGCTCGACCTCAAGCTGACCCTCGCGGCGACCGCCGTCGGCGGCAAAATCCTCGATCTGATCGAGATGCCGGTCGCCGAGCGCGACTGGCTCGCCGAGAACCGTCGCGCGTTTCCGCCGCAGCGCATCGGCCGTTTTCTGATCCACGGCTCGCACTGGCGCGACAAGCCGCCGCCCGGCGCGATCGCGGTCGAGATCGACGCGGCGACCGCGTTCGGCACCGGCGAGCATCCGACGACCAGGGGTTGCCTGCTGGCGTTCGACCTTCTGGCGAAGACGCGCCGTTTTCGTCGGCCGCGCGACATCGGCACCGGCAGCGGCATTCTCGCGATCGCGGCGGCGAAATTGCTGCGCCGTGCGGTGCTGGCGAGCGACCTCGACCCGGAAGCGGTTCGCGTCGCCCGGCATCACGCGCAACGCAACGGCGTCGCCGGGCGGGTGCGCGTCATCGCCGCCGGTGGCGCGGGCCGCAGCCGCGGCCATGACCTTGTCTTCGCCAATATCCTCGCGCGGCCGTTGATGGCGATGGCGCGCGACCTGGCGCGTGCCGTCGCGCCGGGCGGTGTAGTGATCCTGTCGGGGCTGCTGCGGCGTCAGGAGGCGGCGGTACTCGCGAGCTACCGCGCGCAGCATTTGCGGCGCGCGAACCGCGTCGTCATCGATGGCTGGTCGACGCTGACCCTGCGCCGCTGATCAAGTGCGCTGGGCCATCCGGCCCAGCTCGCAGCCGGCGCCGACGCACGTGAGCGCGACTTCAAAAATGAAGAAGCCCGCTCCGTGGGGAGCGGGCTTCTTCCGCCTGGAGGAGGCCGGGTTTACAGCGGCGGGAACCAGGGAAACCAGGTATGACCGCCAGCCAACTTGTGCGGCGTGAAGGCGGGCAGGAACTCGCGCTCGCGATTTTCGCGTGGGGTGCGATAACCCTCGACGATCGCCGGGATCTCGGAGCGATGAATGCCGATATCGGCGAGCGAGCGGTCGTCCAGAGCCATCAGCTCGCCATAGGCCTGCTGCCGGCGCCGCCATTCGGCGAAGGCGTTCCGCGCGGCGGCGAAAAGACTGACAATGAACATGTGCGTACCTCTATCTTATGGTGCAATGCACAAGATGGGGATTGGTAAACGAAAGATCAATTTCTGCAATGCAATGCAGCCATGCATCTGTCAGTGAAACTGACTTATTTTTGCCCAAAATTCTGCGTCGCAGCACCCGAATCGGATAGATTGCTCGGCGCGTGCGTGCGGGCGAAAATGCCGTACACTGCGTGTGACGAATGGGAGCAAGCGATGGATGGTGCGACGCCCGAGCGGGGCCGGCTGGCGGAATTGTTGTCTCAGGCGCGCACGCCGCTGGACGTCGACGCGGTCGATGCGCTGATCGCCGGCGTGCTCGCGGCGCCCCGGGAGATCGGCGCGAGCTGGCACGCGCTGGTCGCCGATCCGACCCCGCCCGCGCTCGCTTCGGCCCTCGACGCGCGCAAGACGACGCTCGCCCAATCGCATCATGACGGCGTCAGCCCGGAAGATTTCGCCCGCCTGTCGCGGGGCCGGCGGCTCAAGCTGCTGCGCGAGCGGCTCACCGCCGACGGGCTCGCCGGCTTCATCGTGCCGCGTGCCGACGAGCACCAGGGCGAATACGTGCCGCTCTGCGGTCAGCGTCTCGCCTGGCTTACCGGGTTCACCGGCTCGGCCGGCGCGGCGGTGGTGCTCATGAACCGCGCCGCGGTATTTGTTGACGGACGCTACACGCTGCAGGTCGCCGCGCAGGTCGATACCAAGGCTTATGAAATCCGCCATCTGATCGAGGAGCCGCCGGCGCAATGGCTCGCCGCCGCGGCAAAGAAGGGCGACGCGATCGGCTATGACCCGTGGCTGCACACGCCGCAGGAGGTCGAGCGACTGCGCGCCGGCGTCGAGCGCGCCGGGGGAATCTTGCGCGCTGTGGAGAAGAACCCGCTCGATGCGGTGTGGGATAGCCGCCCGGCGGCGCCACTCGCGCCGGTCGTCGCCCAGCCGGATGCGTTCGCGGGTGAAATCGCCGCCGACAAGCGCGCGCGGATCGGCAAGGCGCTCGCGGAGAACGGCGCTGCCGCGACCGTGCTGACGATGCCGGAATCGATCGCCTGGCTCTTGAATATCCGCGGCGGCGACGTCCCGCATACGCCGCTGCCGCTGAGCTTCGCGATTCTGAAGGCCGACGGCGCGGTGACCCTCTTTATCGACCGCCGCAAGCTGACCCCCGGCATCGACCGCCATCTCGGCAACGGCGTGACGGTCGAGGAGCCTGTCCTGCTTGGTTCCGCGCTCGATGCTATCGCGAGGCAAGGGCGGGTGCAGGTCGATCCCGCGAGCACCGCGTCCTGGGTATTCGACCGGCTCGCCGCCTCGGGCGCCGAAATCATCCGCGCCGCCGACCCGTGCATGCTGCCCAAGGCGTGCAAGAACGCGGTCGAGCTCGACGGCACGCGCGAGGCGCATCGCCGCGACGGCGCGGCGGTAACCCGCTTCCTCGCCTGGCTGGCGCGTACGGCGCCGCTCGGCGAACTCAAGGAAATCGTCGCCAGCGACCGGCTCGAAGCCTTTCGCAAGGAGGGCAAATACTTCCGCGATCTGTCGTTTCCGACGATCTCGGGGGCCGGCTCCAACGGGGCGATCGTGCATTACCGCGCCAGCCCGGAGACCGAGAAGGTGCTGGAGCCGGGGACGCTCTATCTGCTCGATTCCGGCGCGCAATATCTCGACGGCACCACCGATATCACCCGCACGATCGCCATCGGAAAACCAACCGACGAGATGCGCGAGAATTTCACTCGCGTCCTCAAGGGCCATATCGCGCTGGCGCGGGCGCGTTTCCCCAAGGGCACGACCGGCTCGCAACTCGACGGCTTCGCGCGGCGCGCGTTGTGGGAGGCGGGGCTCGATTACGATCACGGCACCGGTCACGGGGTCGGCAGCTATCTTTCGGTGCATGAGGGGCCGCAGCGCATCTCCAAAGCCGCCAACACCCAGGCGCTGCTACCGGGCATGATCGTCTCCAACGAGCCCGGTTATTACAAGACCGGCGCCTATGGGATCCGCATCGAGAATCTGATCGTCGTGCAGCCGGAAGAGGCGCTCTCGCAAGAGGTCGGTGGCGAGA
>DATHCK010000065.1:0-13232 GCA_035319545.1 Allostellaceae bacterium
TTCATCGAGATGAAGCAGATATCGATCGGCTTCTCCTTGGCGAGGTTCTGCACCTCGGTCAGGTGCAGCGTCTTGGGCCGCGCGCGGACAAACTCACTTTCGGTTACCCCCTCGATCGCCAACCCGTCCTTGCGGATCGCCTCGATATGCTCGGGCCACGGGTCGACAAGGGTCACGTCGAAGCCGTTATGCGCGAGGTTTCCACCGGAATAGCCGCCGATCGCGCCGGCCCCGAACACGACAATCCGCTTGCTGTCCGCCATCGCCTCGCTCCCTCACACCCGTCGCCGGACATCATAGGCACGAGCGCGCGGCAAGCACTAGCGGCGGCGACCGGCGCCGGGACAAAAGCGCGGGTGTCTAGCTCGGGTGTCTATTAACGCGGCGCTCAGTACAAGGCGTACCGGGCGTCGTCGGCCTTGTGGTGCTTGTGGTGCGCCGGCGCGGCGTCGGCGAGCTGCTCGCCTGATTTCAGCGCGACGTAAGCCTTGGCCTCGTCGCGTGCCGGTCGATCCTTGTGCCGTACGGCGCGGTCGGCGACGTGCTGCGGCGGCACAGGCTTCGCCGCCGCTTCCTGCGGCTCCGCATCCCTATGGTGCCTGGCGTGCTCGGTGACGCGATCGGGTTTCGGCTCGGCTGCCGCGCCCTCTTCTTCGTCGCCGTTTTGATGGTGTTTGGCGCGCGCCGAAATGCGATCGCCATGCGCGGGACGCTTGTCTTGCGCTTCGGCGATCGCCTGATCGGGACCACGCGGCAGCTCATGCGGATAGATAAAGCCGTAGGTCGGGTTTTCCCGGCCATGCGTGCCTTGGTACTGCACCTTGACGCTCGTCCAGTCGTTCGCCGGCGAGACGTCGATCACCGACATCGCCGTCGTTATCCGGCCGCGCACCCAATTGGCCTGATCGACCAGCACCTCTCGCGGACCGACGATCCGCGACACCACGGCGACGTGACCGACATGCATCCGGCCATAAGGCTTGAACACCAGGATGGCGCCCCGTTCCGGCTGATGGCCACGTTCGTAGCGCCCCTCGGCGTGCGGCCACCAGGCGGCGGCGTTGCCGTCAAGGCGAACCCCAGTCACCTCGCGCGCATAAGCGACGCAATTTCCGCCATGAATGTCGTGCGAGCTCCGGGCCATCGCCGGCAAGCACGACAGAGTAATCAGGCCCCAGCCCCCCAGGGCCATCAACAACCGACACAAAGCAAGTCCCCTCATAATTCAGCGGGTATGTCCCGCCGTATTCGTGTTGCTTGCGCAACCCCTGTACTTAAGCAAAGAATATACCAAGCAAGATTGGAAAAACCACGCTTTTCGACAAATTACTGATGTAGTATTTTCGCCACTGAACCTGTGGCTTTCAAGTCACTTTGGAAAGACGCGTCGGTAAACGCCGGGCGATCCGACATCGTGGCGCATATAAGGCCGAATTCGCTTCGACCACGGGTTCGAGTCGCGGGCGGCTTCCCAGTCCGGATGTTCCGAGACTTTGTCGTTCGCGAACTCGTAAAGCGTCAAATACCGGGGCTGTGACTCAATTGCCACATATCGGCGTGCGCCCAGACAGCCCGGCACTTTGAGATAAGGCGGGATATAGGCGGTGTTGTACCAGTCGTTGAATTCGTCCTCGACGACCGACGGGACGTCGATACGGCCCATCTGCAGAAATGGCGCCGGGCCCTGCGTCATCTCGACCGGATTGGTGTGCATCGGGAAGATCTGACGGTAGCCGTTGATCAGGTAATTGCGGCCGATCGTGCCGCCGGAGGCCGCGACCCGCTTGGCCGACGGGCGGAAGCGCACCTCGTCGAGAAACGCCGCGGTGCGCAGCACCTCGTGCGTTTCAAGCTCGTAAAGCGCGAGGTTTTTCGGCCCGCCTTTGACCGCGACATAGCGTCCGGCGCTAAGGAAGCCCGGAATCGCGAGCAGCCGGGCGATGTGCTCCTCGTCGTACCAGCGGTGATACTCGGCCTCGTGCTCGGGGGAGATATCGGCCCATACCATCAAGAGGCCAGTGCCGCGTGTCTTGGCCATCAGCTTCCTCCCTTTTTCAGCGACGCGGCGCCGGCTGTTCAAAAACAGGCAGCCCCCGCGCTTCGTTTAGTGGCGATCAGCGATAGGGCGGTGGAGGCGGCGGAACATAGCTGCCCGGCGGGGGCGGAGCCATCGGCCCCGGCGGCGACGCGCCGTAGCCCGGGTAAGGCGGGATCGCGTACATGTTCGACGAGTAGCCCGGCACCTGGTTACCGCGCGCGGACATGCACTGCGAATAAAAGATGTCGTATTGCTGCTGAATGCTCATCCCGGCGATCGACGAGCCTTGCGCGGCCGTCGCCGTGCCGACAACAGCGCCCGATGCGGCACCAATCGCCGCGCCGCGCCCGCCACCGATCGCCGCGCCCAGCCCGGCGCCGAGCGCGGTCGTCAAGAGCGCCCCGCCGAGCGCCTGGTTGTTGGCCTGCGCCGAGAGCGGCGCGGTCTGGGTGTTCGCATAGGCTTCGCAGGTCTGCTGGTCGGCCATGAAGGCATCGAATGCCTTGCCTGAGCCGGGCATCACGGGAACGGTCGGCGCCATCACCGTCGGCGCGCAGCCGCTCAAGGCGACCGCGGCGATGGTCACCGCGCCCAATCCCCTGTGGACACGCCTCATTGTTGGTCTCTCCCCCTTGAGGACTCCAGGATTTTCAATTTCCGCTCCCCCCGGAGCGGGTTGCGTCTAGGAAAATGGCTCCCCGGGCCGGATTCGAACCAGCGACCCAGCGGTTAACAGCCGCTTGCTCTACCACTGAGCTACCGGGGAACAGAGGTAGCGCCGATATAGGCGCGCCGGTTGCCAAGGGTCAAGCCCAAGGCACAAGATCGGCCGGCCTGTGCTCGACGAAAAGGAATGCCAATGCCCGCCCAGCACCCCGCCCTTGCCCTGATGGCCAACCCCGGCGAGCGCCATGCGACGCTCGATATCGCCCGCGAGATCGAACGCCGCGGCTTTGCCGGAATCTCGGTCTCGAGTTCGTTCGGCAACATGTCGCAATGCCTGGGGCTCGCCTTCGCGACGAAAACCATCAAATTCGCGACCGCGATCGCACCGATCTACGCGCAATCAGCCGACGAATTCGCCCAGAACGCCGCCTATATCCACGAGGTTTCCGGCGGCCGGTTCCAGTTCGGCATCGGCATCGCCCACGCGCCGTCCTATGCGCGGTGGGAGGCGAAGCCCGGCAAGCCGTTGGGCGATACACGCGACTTTATCGACAAGTTCAAGGCGAGCACCGCATACGGCCCGCTGCCGCCGGTCATCGTCGCGACCTTGCGCAAGCGGATGATCGCGCTGGCCGGCGAGATCGGCGACGGCATCGTCTTCGCCAATGGCAGCCGCGCCTTTATGCCGGATTCGCTCGCCGCGCTGCCCGAAAGGAAGCGCCGCGATGCGAATTTCTTTATCGGCAATCGCGTCCGTACCTGCATCTCGGATGATATCGCCGAGGCGAAAGCCGCGCTGAAGAAGTCGATGGCGAGCTATTGGCTGCTGCCCAATTACCGCAATTACTGGAAAGAGACCGGCTTTCGCGAGGAGATGGAAGACGCCGAGAGGTTGGTGGCGGCCGGGCGCGCCGACGAGATGCCGAACCGGCTGACCGATCGCTGGCTCGCGGACTGCACGCTATACGGACCCGCGTCCCGGGTGCGCGAAGGGGTCGAGGCGTGGCGCGCGGCGGGGATCACGACGCCCGTTGTCGTGCCGATCTCGCCCGATGGCAACCAGCGCAAGGCGCTCGAGGCGGCATTCAAGGCGTTCGAATGAGCGCTTCCGAGGGGAGCACGGAGATCGCTTCCGGCATTCGCCCCGCGGCGTCGCATGTGCCGCTCATCGCATTTGTCTATCTAGCGATCATCCTGTTTACCTGGGCCGCCAACTGGCCGCTGATGAAGCTGGCGCTCGGCCAGGCGCCGCCGCTCGAATTCGTGCTGCTGCGGCTCACAGGGAGCCTCATCCTGATCGCGCCGCCGCTGCTCGCGGCGCGGCAGCCGCTCTTGCCCTATCGCGGCGAGCGGCTGACCCTGTTTTGGGTCGGCGAGATGCAGGTCGCTGGGTTTCTCATCTGCAGCATCATCGGCCTGTCGATCCTACCGGCGGGGCGGGCGATCGTCCTCGGTTATACCATGCCGCTTTGGGCGATCCCGATCGGGATTTTCATCTGGCCCGAACCGCATGGCCGCGCGCAGCTGATCGGCGCGGCGATCGGCTTTGCCGGACTGGTGCTGTTCATGAACCCGGGCCTCGTCGACTGGGGCGATCCGCGCATAATCGCCGGCAATGCGCTGCTGATCCTTGCCGCGATCCTGTGGGCGCTCGGTTCCTGCCTTTATCGCCGGCGACGTTTCCAATCGCCGTTTTGGGCGCAGACCTTCTGGCAGCTCGCGGTGAGCCTACCGCCGGTGCTGGCGATCGTCTTGATCACTGCACCCGGCCCGGTCACCTGGTCGCCTGAGCTCGTGGCGATCGTACTCTATAACTGCGTCGTCACCACTGCGCTCGGCTATTTCTTTTGGGGTAAGGTGTTGTCGATGATGCCGGCGGCAATGGCGGGGCAGGTGCTGACCCTCACGCCGGTCGGCGGGTTCGTGCTGTCGCTCTTGATCTTCGGCGGGACGTTGAGCCCCGATGTGGTGATCAGCATCGCGCTGATCGTCGCCGGCATTTTTGTGACCCTTCGCCGGGTCTCGACGACCGCGGTCAAGCCCTGAGAGGCGGCTACACCATCTTTTTCGGGTCGACCAGGCGATCGAACTCGGCCTCGTCGATATAGCCGAGCTGGAGCGCCGCTTCCTTCAGGGTCAGGTCGTGCGCCATGGCGTGATGAGCGATCTCCGACGCCTTGTCGTAGCCGATTGCCGGGGTGAGCGCGGTGACCAGCATCAGCGAACGCTCGACATGAGAGTTGATATTTTTGAGGTTCGGCCGCGCCCCCTCGACGAGGAATTTGCGGAAATTGGCGCAGCCGTCGGCGATCAGGGTGATCGACTGCGCGACGTTGAAGATCATCAGCGGCTTGTAGGCGTTCATCTCGAGCGAGCCACCCGCGCCGCCAAACCCCACCGCGACGTCGTTTGCCATGACCTGCGCGGTGATCATCGTCAGCGCCTCGCATTGGGTCGGGTTGACCTTGCCCGGCATGATCGATGAACCGGGCTCGTTCTCCGGCAGTTCGAGCTCGGCGATCCCGGCGCGCGGCCCGCATGACATGAGGCGGATATCGCTGGCGATCTTGAAGAGCGATACCGCGAGCGTGCGCAGCGCGCCCGATAGCTGCACCAGCGCGTCGTGCGAGCCTTGCACGGTGAATTTGTTGGGAGCGGTAACGAAGGGCAGCCCGGTCAGCCCGGCGATCTCCGCCGCTGCCGCTTCGGCAAACCCTGGTACAGCGTTGACGCCGGTGCCGACCGCAGTGCCGCCGAGCGCCAGCCGGTAGACATGGCGGAGTGCCGCCTCGATCCGCTCAAGCCCATCCGCCAGCATCCCGGCATAGCCCGACCATTCCTGGCCGAGCGTCAAGGGCGTGGCGTCCTGCAGATGGGTGCGGCCGATTTTGACGATATCTCGCCATTCTTCGGCCTTTGCGGCGATCGCATCCTTGAGCGCGGCGACAGCCGGGATGAGCCGCTCTTTCATCCCGACCGCGGCGGCGATGTACATTGCCGATGGGAAATTGTCGTTTGACGATTGCGACAGGTTCACGTGGTCGTTGGGATGCACGGGCTTCTTGCTGCCGAGCGGTGTGCCGGCCAGTTGGCTGCAACGGTTTGAAATCACCTCGTTGACGTTCATGTTGAATTGCGTGCCGCTGCCGGTCATCCAGACATGCAGCGGGAAATTGTCGGCGTGTTTCCCCGCGAGGATTTCGTCGCAGACCTGGACGATCATCTCGGAGCTTCGCGCGTCGAGGGCACCGAGCTCGCGGTTGGCGCGCGCTGCCGCTTTTTTGAGAATCGCATAGGCCGTGACCATCTCGCGAGGCATCAGATCGCTGCCGATGCTGAAGTATTGCAGCGAGCGCTGGGTTTGCGCGCCCCAGAGCCGGTCTGCCGGCACCTCGATGGCGCCCATGCTGTCGCGCTCTGTCCTGGTGCCGGTCATCTGACACTCCAAGGAATTTGTAGGAATGCCGAAGAGATGTAAACGCGCTCGGCTTCGGACAAGCCATGGCGCTTGTCAGCCGGCGGGGGCGGTGCAAGGCTTGCATCTCCTCGAATGAACGGGGTCGAGGTGCGCGGATGAAATCGGCGAATTCCGGCAAGGGCATCGGAGCCTCGCTGCTCCGCAAGGAGGATTGGCGGCATTTGCGCGGGCGCGGGCAGTTCGTGTCCGATATCCGCATGCCCGGCATCCGCGAGGTGGTATTTGTGCGCAGCCCGCACGCGAATGCGCGGATCCGCGGCATCGCCGTCGCGCCGGAGGCCAAGGGCCGCGTCTTCACCGCCGCGGACCTGCCGCGGATGAAGCCGTTCCGCATCGTCACGCAAGCGGTGGGCGCGCGCTCGCCGGACTGGGCGCCGCTCGCGACCGACAAGGCGCGCTTTGTCGGCGAGGCGATCGCCGCCTGCGTCGGCGCAACCCGCGCCGAGGCCGAAGACCTCGCCGGGATGGTGACGGTTGAGTACGAGGTGCTCGACGCCGTCGTCGATGCCTCGCGCCAAATGCGTGGCGGTGCGCTCGTGCACGAGCAGTGGGGCGACAACATCTTCATGGACCGGGCCATCGCCGGGGGCGATATCGAGGCGGCGAGGCGCGCGGCGGAAATCGTCATCAGCCGCGAATTCCGCATGAACCGCCAGTCCGGCTCGCCGATGGAGGCGCGCGCGGTGCTCGCCTATCGCGATCATCGGCTTGACGAGGTCGTGGTGCAGGCGTCGACCCAGACGCCGCACACGATGCGCGTCGCGATCGCCGAGATGCTGGGGCTCGACGAGCGGCAAATCCGTGTCGTCGCGCCCGATGTCGGCGGCGGGTTCGGCCCCAAGGCGCGGCTCTATCCGGAAGAAATCATCATGGCGGCGTTGACGCTTGAGCTCGACCAGCCGGTGCGCTGGATCGAGGACCGCAGCGAGCATCTCCTCACCGGCGCACACACCCGAGACCAGCATCACAAGGTCACCGCCTATGCCGACAAGCGGGGTCGCATTCTCGGCATCGAGGCTGAGATCGTCGTCGATGCCGGCGCCTACGGCATGTGGCCGCAAGGTCCTTACATGGAGGCCAATATGGCGGCGCGGGTGATGCCCGGCCCTTATGTCATCCCCAACTACCGGGCGCGCTACGTGACGGTCGCGACCAACAAGGCGCCGGTCGGGCCGTTCCGCGGCGTCGGTCGCCCTGCCGCATGCTTCTCGATCGAGCGGCTGATCGACGAGGTCGCGCGCGCGGTCGGGCGTGATCCAGTAGAGGTGCGCATCGAGAACATGATCCCGGCGGCCTCCATGCCGTTCACCTCGATCACGGGCATGACCTATGACAGCGGCGATTATTCCGCCTGCGCCCGGCTCTGCGCTGAGCTACTGGATGTGCCGAAATTGCGCGAGCGACAACGGCGCGGCGAGCCCGACGGGCGGCTGATCGGCGTCGGCTTCGGCAGCTTTGTCGAGCAGACCGGGCACGGCGCGGCCGAGTTCGCCTCGCGCGGCGCCTCAGTGATCCCCGGCTTCGAGAGCTGCACCGCGCGCATCCTGACCGATGGCAGTCTGGTGCTGATGGTCGGCATCCAGTCGCATGGCCAGGGTCTCGAGACCGCGCTGTCGCAGATCGCCTATCACGAGCTCGGCATCGACCCGGCGCGCATCTCGGTGCGCCATGGCGACACCGAGAGTACCGCGTTTGGCTTTGGCACCTTTGCTTCCCGCAGCATGGTCATGTCGGGCGGTGCGGTGGCGCGGGCGAGTCGGATACTGCGCGACAAGCTCTGCCGCATCGGCGCTCACCTTTTGCAATGCGAGGCGAGCGAGGTGAGCTGCGCCGACGGTGCGGTGGTGGGGCCGCAAGGACGCTCGGTCGCGATCGCCGAGATCGGCAAGGTGGCGCATCTGCGCATGGATCAGCTGCCGCCGGGCGAGGAACCGCTACTCGAGGCGATCGCGACCTACGAGCCAGCTGTTTCGACGGGGGTTTATTCCTACGCGACGCACGGCGCGGTCGTCGCGGTCGACCCGGAGACCGGCGCTATCGAGCTCATCGACTTCGTCGTTGCCGAGGATTGCGGCACGATGATCAATCCGATGCTGGTCGAGGGCCAGATCCGCGGTGGCGTCGCGCAGGGCATCGGCACCGCGATGTTCGAGGAAATCCCCTATGACGAAAGCGGCCAGCCACTCGCCGCGACCTTCCTCGATTATCACCTGCCGGCGGCGTTCGAGTTGCCCGATATTCGCATCGGGCATCTCCACACGCCGGCCGTCGCGACTGAATACGGCGTCAAGGGCATGGGCGAAGGTGGCGCGGTGGCGCCGCCCGCCGCGATCGCCAACGCGGTGCGCGACGCGCTCGCGGCGATCGGCGCGGAGGTGAACGAAACGCCGCTTACGCCGCCGCGCGTGCTGGCGGCGATCCGCAAGGCGCAAGCCAAGGCGGCCTAGGGGAGGAAGTCGCATGGCCAAGAATGGGTTCAAGCTGATCGACGCCGAGATGCATGTCATGGAGCCGACCGATCTGTGGCAGCGCTATATCGCGCCCGAATTCCGCGAGCGTGCGCCGCGCCGGCTCGACGAGCGGCGCTGGGACATCCGCACGATGGTCGAGGGCGAGGTCATGGCGGCGATGCCGGGCGGCGACTGGCCGGCCGTCTCGGACGCCGAGGAAAAGGCGCTCGGCGACCGCTATGCCGAAGAGATCGCACGCGATTTCGATCCCGCCTCGCAAGTCAGGGCGATGGACAAGGAGGGCCTCGATCTGGCGATCCTCTTCCCGACCTCGGCGATGTACGTGACCGCGTTCTCGACGATGGACGCGCGTTTCGCGGCTGCGGCGTGTCGCGCCTATAATGACTGGCTCCACGACTACATCCAGGCCGCCGACCCGAAGCGCATGTTTGGCGCTGCGGCGGTCAGCCCGCACGATGCCGAGACCGCCGCCGCCGAGGCGCGCCGCGCCGTCACCGAGCTCGGAATGAAAGCGATCTTCATCCGCCCCAACATCCACAACGAGCGGCCGTGGCACGATCCGTATTACGACCCGCTATGGTCAGTGTGCCAGGAGCTCAACGTGCCGATCGGCTTCCACGAAACCACCGGTTCGCGGATGAAGGCGTGCGGGACGGACCGGTTCAAGACGATGGGCATCGTCCATATCGCGACCCATTCGATGGAGCAGATGCTCGCGTGCATGGACCTCATCATGGGTGGCACGTTCGAGCGCTTCCCGCGGCTGCGTTTCGCCTTTCTTGAGGCGAATTGCGGCTGGCTGCCGTTCTGGCTGCACCGCATGGACGAGCATTACGAGTGGCGGGAGCCCTATGGCGAGATGACCCATCTCAAGATGAAACCGTCGGAGTATTTCCGCCGGCAAGGGTTTGGCGCGGTCGAGTGCGACGAGGATTTTGTGAGCCATGTCGTCGATGCGATCGGCGACGACAACCTTGTGACGACGACTGACTACCCGCACGGCGACGCGAAGTATCCGCACGCGATGGATTTGTTCTTGGGGCTGAAGCTGAGCGACAGCAGCAAGAAGAAGATCTTGTGGGACAACCCGTGCCGTCTCTATGCGCTGTAGGCCAGCCATGAAGATCGGCTTTATCGGGGTCGGCAATATCGGCGCGCCGATCGCCGGCCAGCTCTTCAAGGCCGGGCACGAGCTTGTCGTCAATGACCTGCGGCGCGAGGCGGCGGCCGGGTTGCTGGCGATGGGCGCGGGCTGGGCCGACTCGCCGGCCGAGATTGCGGCCGGATGTGAGATTGTCGCCACCTGCCTGCCGGGCCCGCGGGAGATGGAGGCGGTGTGCCTCGGCGTAGGCGGACTGGTCGAGCATCTCAAGCCCGGTGCACTCTATATCGACCACACGACCAACGCCCCGGCGCTGGTGCGGCGGGTGCAGGCGCTGCTCGCCGCGAAGGGTGTGGCGATGGTCGACGCGCCGGTCTCGGGCGGCATGGAAGGCGCGCAGACCCGCGACCTGTTGGCGATGGCGGGCGGCGCGCCCAAGGATTTCGCGCGTGCCAAGCCGTTCCTCGACGCGATCGCCAAGCGGGTCATGTACACCGGCGGCATCGGCACCGGCTCGATCGCCAAGATCATGCACAACAGCGCAACCTTTACGCTCGACCTCGTGATGGCCGAGTGCTGGACGACGGGGGTCAAGGCGGGGATCGACCCGGCGACGATCTACAAGGTCTTTACCGAGGCGGCGCTCGGCAATCAGATGAATTTGAAGGTGCGGCTGCCGGCGACCTATCTCAAAGGCAATTTCGCGCCGCGCTTCTCACTGGCGCTGGCGCACAAGGATTTGGGTCTGGCGCTCGACCTCGCGCGCGAGACCGGCACGCCGATGCGCCTCAACGCGCTCGCCAAGGCCGAGATGGACGAGGCGATGGCGCGCGGCTGGAGCGACCGCGACGCCTCGATTTATCTGACGCTTCAGGAAGAGCGCGCCGGCGTCGAGGTGCGCATCGACGATCTCTAGCCGCAATACTTTTGCACCTTAGTTTGCCCCCGGCCGCGGGGGAGCATCGATCTGTACCGTCGCGGTCATTCCCGCGACCAGCACGAGGCCGTCCGGCACCTTGTCAATCTGAATGCGAACGGGAATTCGCTGGGCGAGCCGGACCCAGGTGAAGATCGGGTTCACTGTAGCGATGCCTTGTTCGTTGGGTTGCGCGTTGGCCACATTGATCGCGCGCGCGATGCTCTGCACGTGGCCGCGGACGATTTGCGGGTAACCCATCAGCTTGACCTCGGCCGGGTCACCGACGTGGATCGGGCCGAGATTGGTTTCCTCGAAATAACCGTCGACCCAGAACGAGCTGGCATCGGTCAGCGAGATGAGTTTCTCGCCGGCGGTCGCGTAGTCGCCCAGCTGGGCTAGGAGATTGGTGACCCAACCATCGACGGGTGCACGAATTTCAGTGCGATCGAGATTGACCTTCGCCTGATCGAGCCGAGCCACAGCCTGCTGCAATTGCGCCTGCGCCACCGTCGCGTTGCTCGCATAGGTCTGCTTTTCTTCGGTCGTCACCGCTAGCGAGGTCAGCTCCTGCCGACGCTGGGCCTCGCGCTGCACGTTATCGGCATTGGATTGCGCCTGGCTGACCGCGGCTTCGTTGAGGCTGACGGCGATCTTGTAGTCGGTCGGGTCGATCTGCACCAACAGGTCGCCCTTGTGGACAAACTGGTTGTCAGCGACCGGCAGATTGACGATCCGGCCGGCGACTTCCGGTGCCATCGTCACGACGTAAGCGCGAACCGTACCGTCGCGCGTCCAGGGCGCGCCCATGTAGGCGTTCCACGCCGGTATCCCGAGAAAAATGGCGAGCGCAACCGCCAGCGCGGTGAGCAATAACGGAACGAAGCGCCATCGCCAGCGGGGCGGCGACGCCATATCCCGCGACGCGGGCGGCGTGGTCTCGGCGTCGCCCGCCGCCGCACCGCGCTTCAGGCCGGTCTTGGCATCGGCCATCTCGCTTTAGCCCCCGACGATGAGGGTAATCGCGGACAGGATCATGACATAGATGCTCAGGACAAACAGCGCCGGATGCCACACATGGCGTAAGAGGCCGAAGCGCGCGACCACGCGGCGCAGGGCGATCGTGATCACCCAGGCCGCCACGATCATCACCGATATGGGGGCGACGTAGACACCGAACAGGTTGATCTCGGTGAATCTCATGCAGCGGCCAGCTGTCCGAAATGGGCGGGATGTTGCGCGAGCGCGCCGGAAATAGCCAGGATGCGCGCTCGCGCCCGCACAGCGGCCAGCGTTTGCCATTCTTCAAGACGACGATCGAGCCGAGCGAGATCGTCGATCGCAAAGGCGACATCGCCGTGCGCCAAGCGGGCCAGCCCGGCGTCGAGCGGCGCGTCGAGACCAAACCGGCGGGCGACACGCCGCAGCCGGATGATCTCGGCGCCGACCAGGATCACCGCCAGCATCTGAGCGCGCTGCAGCGGTTCCGCACTGTCCGGCATCGCCGATAATCGGCTGATGCCGCGGCTGTCCCAGGCGTGCACGCTCGGAGCCGCGCGGCGGTGGAGAAGCCGCCGCAGGTCACCCAGCGCGAGGTCAAGCAGCCGTTGCGTCCGATACGCCGGCGATAGCGGCGGGATCAACCGAAACGCCAACGTGGCCACGCCGGCCCCAACAACGATGCCCAAGGATGTGTTGTAAAAGTTGGTGACGTCGTAGTTCATCTGGTTCGACGGCGCGAACAGTGGCATGAAGATCATCGTCATCGCGGTAAACAAGCCGACCTGCCAGGGTTCTCGCGCGTGGGCCAGCAGCGCGCCAAGCGGCACAAGACAGAAGGCGAGAACCATGCTGAGACCCACAAAAGTCTCGACGCCGGTTGCCGGCAAGACCGCGAATGTGATGATCGACGTGATAATCAGATCGAAGATGATCCCGATGAACGAGATAAGAGCGGCGGCGTAGGCCTGATCGGCGCGCGGCGCCATCAGGGTCGAGACAATCATGGCGAAGACGATGGCCTGAGCGCCGCCGGGCCAGGCGCTGACGATCCAGAGCAACGTCACGATCGCGACCGTGACAAAGGTGCGGGCGCCGTTGACAAGGGCCGGCAGCCGGTCGGGTATGTCGAGATGCCGGACCCCGCGGCGGCGCGGCAAGCGGCGTCTTGGATCCGCCATGAGCAGGGCAAGCGCATCAAGCGCCCGCGATAGACCCGAGAACGCCGCCGCGGTCTTGTCGGCGAGCAGCCGCACCGGCGGCGTGTCGGCCGGCATTGTCATCAATTTCTGCGCGGCAAGGTCGGTGGTGTGGCGCAGTATGACTGGGCGGGCTAGCCAAGCTTCTCCACCATCCGCCGACAGTTGTGCCGTCGCCTGCGGTAACATGCTGTCGGCCGTCTCCCGCGCCGCTTTGCGTGTCAGCGTCCACAGCAGCACCGACGCGGTGCGCCACGCGGCCAGCGCGACAAATAACCCCTCCACGGCGCGTTGCAGTATTGGCGAGTGATAGCGCAGCTCCGACGATTCGCCGAACGCCTGATCGATGACCGGATCGAGCGC
>DATHCK010000066.1:0-6363 GCA_035319545.1 Allostellaceae bacterium
TGCGAGGCGGCCGGGTTCGACACGGTGATCGTCGAGACGATCGGCGCCGGCCAGTCCGAGACGACGGTCGCCGAGATGACCGACATGTTCGTGCTGATCCTGCCGCCCGCCGCCGGCGACGAGCTACAAGGCCTCAAACGCGGGATCATCGAGCTGGCCGATCTTGTGCTGATCAACAAGGCCGACGGCGAGTTGCTCGATCATGCCAATCGCTCGGCGGCTGATTACGCCAATGCGCTCCGGCTGATCCGCCCGCGCATCGCCGGCTGGGAGACGCCAGTGCGCGCGATCTCCGCGCTGACCGGGGCCGGGGTCGATGCGGTGTGGGACGATGTCGCGCGGTTTCGCACGGCGCTGGAGGCGAGCGGCGCGTGGTCGGCCCGTCGGGCCGAGCAGGCTCGTGCCGCGCTCCTCACCGAAATTAGCAACGGCCTTCTCGCCCAATTTCGCGCGGCGCCCAAGGTCGCGGCGCGCTTCGCCGATATCGAACGCGAGGTGTGGGCGGGAAAGCGCACCGCCGCGGATGGGGCGCGACTGTTGTTGAAGGCTTTCCTGGCGCGCTAGGACTCGAGAAGCAGCAATGCGAGCAGCAGCAATGCGCCGGCGATCGGCAGGGCAGCAACCGCGACACCGATCCTCGGCTTGCGATATCCCCAGAGGAAGAAACCGGCGATCGGCGCGACGACACAGAGGGCCGGGGAAATCGCCCATGCCGTGACGGCGTCGGGCACGCGGTGCAGCCCTTCGTGCTCTCCAAAGATTATCTCGGAAAACAGCGCCACGAGATAGGCGAGTAGGCCATCGACGATTGCCATAAGGATCAGGACGATGAGCAGCCCCCTCCGCATCACCAATCGGCCTTGGGATACAGTCCCATGCGGCGCGCCTTCTCGATCACCAGCGAGGTCACGGCGTCGACCGTCGGGGTCGGCACCTCGGCGGCGCGGGCGAAGGCCTGAACCGAAGTGAGGATGCCGTCGATCTCGGGTGGCCGGCTGCGCTCGAAATCCTGCAGCATCGAGGATTTGTGCGGCGACGATGGCCGCGCGCCATAGGACGACAGGAAATTGTCGGCGACATCGATGCCGTGTGCCTGCGCGACCGCGAGACCTTCACGCATCAGGCTGCGGCTCGTCTCGAACAGCTCGGGATGGCGGCCGATGACGCCGATCGGCTCGCCGGTCAGCGCGCAGATCGGGCTCGTCGCCAGGTTGCGCAACAGCTTGTCCCAGATCTCGACGCGGATCGTCTCGGTGATCGGCACCTCAAGGCCGTAGCTTTCGAGCTCGAGGGAAATCGCCTGGATGCGGCGCGACACCGTGCCGTCGGGCTCACCGAGGGTGAACTTGTTCTTGGTCATCGGCGAGTTCCTGATGATCCCCGGCGCGATCACCTCGTTCGCCGAATTGATCATGCAGCCGATGACGCGCTCGTGGCCGATTTCACGGACGAGAGCGCCCTCGGGATCGAGCCGCGACAAATCAGGCGGCGTCGCCTTCGCCTCGGCGCGGTAGAGATACCACCAGGGAATGCCGTTCATCGCGAAGACGACAGCAGTGTCGGGGCCGCACAAGGCCGCGATCGACGACGCCATTTCCGGCAGCACGGAGGATTTGACCGTGACGATCACGAGGTCCTGCCTGCCCAGCTCTTGCGGCCGGTCGGTGGCATTGAGGTGCGCGTGATAGCGCTCGTGGTGAATATGAAGGGTGATGCCGCGCTCGCGGATCGCGGCGAGCTGTTCGCCGCGGCACACCGCCGACACCTCCGCACCGGCGGCGGCGAGCCTCGCCGCCAGATGGCCGCCGACCGCGCCGGCGCCAAAGATCGTTGTCTTCATCCGCGATCCCTGTTTCCGTGGCGGGTAATGCCCAGGCTCTGCTTCATCGCTCGTCCCTTCGCCGTCGTCGTCGCCGCGTTCGCGCTATGCAATTCGCCGGCCGGCGCGTTCGACCTCTTTGCCACGCACGAGGTCACCGTGCAATTCACCACCTCGGCCGGCCAGCCGCTGGCCGACGCCGAGGTCAAGGTCTTCGCGCCGGGCGACCTCATCCATCCGGTGCAGACCGGCAAGACCGACAAAGACGGCAAGTTCCAATTCGGCACCGACCGCGACGGACTGTGGACCGCGCAGGCGGAAGGCCATGGCGAGGTGGCGCGCGCGACGGTTCGGGTTGGCGGCGGCATCAACGAGGATCGGCAGGGCCGCTTCGTACCGCTCATCGTGATCGGCGGGTTGCTCGTGCTGCTGGCCATCGCCGTCTGGTATCGGTTTCTGCGGGCGCGGGCCAGGCAGCGCTAGGCATGCCTAGTGCTGCTCTTCCTTCTTCGGCGGCGGTTTCTTGGCCGGCGGCTGCTTGGGCGGCGGCCTTTGTGGTTGGGCACGCTGCTGTGGCGCCTGCCGGTTCGGCGGTTGGGCGTGCTCATTGCCGCCGGGTTGCTGGCGCTCGAAGGTATTTGGCTGGCGTACCGGACGCTCCCCGGTGTTCGGCTGGACCCGCTCGTTGCCGGTGCCGCCGGGCTGGCGACGCTCGTACTCGTTCGGCTGGCGCACCGCCGGACGCTCGGCGG
Source organism: Allostellaceae bacterium (assembly GCA_035319545.1). GTDB lineage: Bacteria > Pseudomonadota > Alphaproteobacteria > ATCC43930 > CGMCC-115725 > DATARH01. Next base: position 2,572 of record DATHCK010000066.1, read on the forward strand.
CGGGATGTTCCTCGGGGCGGTTGGGCCGGTTGACCTGGCCGCGATCGTTGCCGTGATAGGATTCGCTGGCGTGGCGCTCGATGGCCGCCGCCGCACCGGGATTGGCGCGCTTCGAGGCTTCGGTAACGCGGCGCATGACTTCGGCCGAGGTCGCCGCGTGGCCGACGCCGCGCATTACAAAGGCGGTGCCGCGGTTCACGCTGGCCTCGTGCAGGGCACGCGACTGCGTGTTGAAGCGCCGCAGCGTCTCCGCCGCTTCGGGATGCTCGCGCGCCACCCGCGCGAGAAACGCCGTCTGCTCGGCCGTGCGCACCCTCTGTCCGCCGTTGAACAGCTCGAGCCGATTGGCTTCAGTCATGAGCCCGAGCTCGCCGACCAGCCTTCCGCGATCGGCCACGCTGGGCATCGGTCGGCTGATTGCAGCGGCCTGCTGGCGCTGCTGCTCGGCCGCGGGCACGAGATCGGCGGCGCCGGTGCGCTTCAGCCAAGCGTCGTCCGCGGCGGGGCGGTTGGTGAGCGTCGCCCGCGGCGGCAGGCGGTTCTCGATTGCCTGCAGGGCCTGCGCCGCGACCGGAGCGGGCATCGCGTCCGCCGCTATCGGCTGGGTCGAAGCCGACGGTACGGCGATCGAATTGCCTGGCTGCAACGAGCTGCTGCCGGCCGCGTTGGTGAAGGTCGCGTTGCCCTCGCCGAGATAGACGAAATTCGGCACCGCCGGATCGACGATGCCCTCGGCCACCGAGCCACGAATGGTCATCGCGCCGGCCGGCGTCGAGATCTGCGTGTTCTGGTCGCTCGATACATAGCCCGAGACATAGCGGAAGACGCCCGCCGCCACCTGCAGCGCCTTATGACTGGTGCTCTCCTCCGGATTGAAGACAAAAGCATCGATGCGCACCGCCGCGTTGGGGCCCATCTCGAAGGTCGAGCCGTCGCGGAACTCGATCACCGCCTTCGCGTTGTCGCCGGTGGTGACGTCTTCGGAGAAGACGATATCGTCATTGACCGCGATATGCTTTGCCGGCCCGCCGCCGGACTGCCCGTCGACGTCGTTGATGACGACAACCGAGCGGCCGATTTCCATCGCGGCCGGTGTCGCGGCGGGTTGCGGCTGACCAGGCGTCGGCGCGTCGGCGGCACGCACCGGCAGCGCGATGCACGACGCGACGATCGCGAAAAGCCAGAAACGCCGTCTCATGCGGACGAGACGGCCCGAAGGGTCAGCTGCGGTCGATCAGGGTCTCGATGGCGTCGACCGGCCAGAAGATGCTCGTCGGCGCGCTGTGCAGCGCCACGCCGAGCGACGGGTTGATGTGGTCGGCCGGCAAGTCGAAGGCCATGTGATGACTGAAATGCGCCAATATCCCGGCGACATAGAGCGCGGTCGCCCATTTCCACGCATGCTGCTGCTCGGGCGTGCGCGCGCGGCCGAATGCACGGCGTCCCAGCTTGGGTATTCCCGGCGGCCCGATCATGGTTCCACCTCGGCGACGGCGAATGGTTTACCATAGCAATAATCTCGACCGACGTCATCGCCGCAAAATCCTAAAAAAGGCGTAAGCCCTTCCGCCGCCGGACGGAATGCCGACATCCCTATACGGAAAATGCGCCGGTTCTGTTCCATTATTCGTCGCGCGGCTGCTGCTACTTGAGCGCCGGATGCTTCCAGCCGAGCCATTCGCAGACCGCGCGGCCCATGACCAGCTCCTTGTCGCGACCCTGGAGCCAGGGGAGCTCGTCGGTGAACATCGTCACGCATTGCCGGTAGCTGCACGGCATGCGGGTGATGTCGGTGCCCCAGAAACAGCGGTTGGGCCCGAACGCGTCGAAGATCCGCCGCAGATAGCCGTGGATGTTCGCGTACGGGTACGGTTGGCTCGAATAGCTGGGCGCCCCCGACATCTTGACCCCGACATTGGGGAGCTTGGCGAGGGCCAGCATGTCGCCGAGATCAGCCCAGGCCTCGTCGTCGGTGCCGCCCGCGCCGCCGCCATGCCGGCCGAGATGGTCGATATGCATCTTGAGCCCGGGATGCCGCTCGGCGATCGCGCCGAACTCCTTCATGTAGCCGCCCGCCAAAAGGCCGACGACATAGCCCTCGCGCTCGCACGCCTTCCAGAACCAGTCGAGCGAGCCGTCGCTCCAATAACGCTTCTGGTGCGGCTGATTGAAGGTGAAACGGAAGCCGACCATGCCCGGCCGCTGGCGCCAGTTGCGCACGATCTCTTCCTTGTTGGGGGCCTCGAGATCGAAATGCCCGAGAATGACGAATTTGTCGGGATGCGCCTTGACCGCCTCGACCGCCTGAACATTGACCGCCTCGCCCAAGGTCGAGGGCGGGTGCAACACCGCCGCGTCGACCCCGGCCTCCTTCATCTCCTGCAGCGCGTCGTCGACATCGTAGGTCGGGATCTGCCGGTGATGCGCCGACATCTTGGCGTTTTCCCAGATGTGGATTTGCGAGTCGACGATCAGCATGGCGTGCCTCCGGGGGTTGGTTGGCGGCTAGGCTAAGCCCGATCGCCGCCCGGCGCCATCATGCCCGTTCGCTATAGCCAGCATAGAAAACGGGTATTTGGCATATCGCGGACGCGCTCTTACCTTCCCCTTCAACGGCAAGGGAGCACGGTCATGCGGTTTGGACTCTTCGGCAGCGCCCAGGCGAAACGCCCCGAACCCGGCGCCGAGCTGACTGATTCCAGCCAAGGTTTCCGCGAGTGGATCGAAAACAATGTCGAGGCCGAAGCGCTCGGCTTCCACTCGACCTTTGTCGTCGAGCACCATTTCACCGGCTTCGGCCAGGTGTCGGCGAGCCTCAACCTCTTGACCTGGCTCGGCGCGCGCACCACGACCCTGCGGCTCGGCACGGCGGTGCTGGTGCTGCCCTGGCACAACCCGGTGCTGCTCGCCGAGCAGGCGGCGACGCTCGACTTGCTCTCCGGCGGGCGGCTCGATTTCGGCATCGGCAAGGGCTATCGCTACAACGAGTTCGCCGGCTTCGCGATGCCGATGGAGGAGGCCGACGCGCGGTTTGACGAGGCGATGGAAGTCATCACCAAGGCCTTTACCCTCAACGAGCCGTGGAGCCACAAGGGCCAATACTGGCAGTTCGACAATGTCATCGTCGAGCCGCCGCCGGCGACGCGGCCGCACCCGGCGCTGTGGATGGGCGCCGGCTCCGAGCGCTCGGTGCGCCAGGTCTCCGACCGCGGGTACAACCTGCTGCTCGGCCAGTACGACCTGATGGACGACGTCCATCGCCACATCGCCCAGTTCAAGCGCGACGTCACCGCCAAGGGGCGCAAGTACGATCCCATGCAGGTCGGCGTCGCGCGCGCGGTGCATTTCGCCGACACGGCCGAGGAATTGGAAGCGGCGCAACTGCGGCGTTTCCAGGGCCATGTGCGGATCAACAAGCTCGCCGAGAAGCCGGGCGACGAGCGCGAGCGCTTCGCGCGCCATGATGACGCGGAAATCCGCCGGCTCTGCGACGACACCGCGATCTTTGGAACAACCGACCAGATCATCGCCAAGCTCGAAAAGCTGCAGGCCGGCGGCGCCGAATACGTGATCGTCAATTTTGGCGGCTCAATCAAAAACATCCGCCGCTTCGCGAAAGAGATCATGCCGCATTTCGCCGGCGAACCACGGATGCAAGACGCCGCGAAATGAGATTTTGCTTGACAATGTTCTTTTTTTGTTCTAATGGTATGACCGAAACCTCCTGCTGGTAGATCGGCGGGCTGGAATGATGTGATGGGATTTGGGAGAGAAAAATCTAATAAAATTAGT
>DATHCK010000067.1:0-10091 GCA_035319545.1 Allostellaceae bacterium
TCGTCCGAGGCGGCGATCAAGCGCACCGCGAAGTACGGCACCGGCTGGCAGGCCGGCCCTGAGACGCCGGAGCAGGCGAAGGGGGTGGTCGCGGCGATCCGCCAGGCCGCGGCCGAAGAAGGCCGCGCGATCGATGACGACCATTACGGCGCCGGCATCCCGTTCCGTTTCGGGCGCGCCGACGAGCCGGGGTTGCAGCCGTTGTTTGACGCCTATCGCAAGCGCACCGGCCGCGACCCGCAGGACTATTTCGCGATCGGCGACGCTACGGCGATCGTCGATAAGATTGGCGAGTTTGTCGCCGCCGGGGTCTCGAAATTCATCCTGCGCCCGGCCGCCAAAGGCGACGACGACATCATGTCGCAGACCCGCCGGCTGATCGATGAAGTGCTCCCCCTCGTCGCGGCACGCTGGCCGAAACCCCGCAAGCGGGCGGAAGCGGCGGAGTAGCTGTTGGCTGTGCTTCGCAACTAGGCGAGCTGCTCTAGTAGCTCTTCCCTGGTAAGCAGTTTGTGCAGATTTCGACGGATGATGACACGTCTGCCGGGCAGATATTGGATCGGCATATACCCGAACCGGCAGAGCTCTGCCAGGAGAGTATAGTCCGCTCCATTTACGTTAAATTCCGAACCGATTGGGGCTGAGAGCGGATTCACCATTACCTCCCTTTGCGCAATTCTCCCATGTAAGCGAACATATAGTGAACGATCCGGATTGCTCAAGACCCCTCGCTGTAAAAAATCGCACGGCGGGGTCGCGGTGTGCGGGATGGACAAAAGCGCCCGAGCCGGATTGGATTGATTTTTCAGCGCGGAGCGGCCGGTCGAGATGCAAGCCGATGTCGTGGTCTTGGGCGCCGGGATGGTCGGCGTGTCGATCGCCGTGCACCTGCGGAAACGCGGCAAGGATGTCGTGCTGATCGACCGGCGGCAGCCGGGCGAGGAAACCTCCTACGGCAATGGCGGCCTCGTGCAGCGCGAAGCGGTCTTTCCGCACCCGTTTCCGCGTGAGCTGGCCGAGCTGTGGCGCATCGCCAAGAACCGCTCGATCGACGCCTATTATCACCTCTCCGGTCTGCCCGGTCTCGCGGCGCCGCTGTTCGGCTATTGGCGGAATTCGGAGCCGCATCGCTATGCCGAGATCGCTCGGCACTGGTCGACCTTGATCGCCACCTGCACCACCGAGCACAAGGCGCTCGCCGAGGAGGCGGGCTCGACCGAGCTGTTGCGGCCGGTCGGGTTTTTGCGCGCCTTCAACGACGCGGCGACAATGGATAGCGAGCTCGCCAAGGCCGAAAAGGCGCGCGCGTTCGGGGTCAATTCCGCGGCGATCAGCGCCGCCCAGCTCGGCGAGATGGAGCCGCATCTGAATGGCGGCTTTATCGGCGCGCTGCACTGGACCGACCCCTATGCGGTCAACGACCCGCACGGGCTGACGATGAGCTATTTCCGGCTCTACGAGCGGCTCGGCGGGCAGTTCGCGCTGGGCGACGCGACGACCCTGCAGCGCAACGGCGCCGGCTGGCGGGTGGCCGCGGCGGACGGGTCGGTGGTGGAGGCGGGCGAGGCGGTCATCGCCATGGGCATCTGGTCGAGCGAGGTCACCGGGCGTTTCGGCTACAAGCCGCCGCTCTTCGGCAAGCGCGGCTATCACCTGCATTTCAAGCCGCAGGGCAATGCCGGGCTGACCCGGCCGGTGGCGTCAAACGGGTTTCTGCTGGCGCCGATGCGGCGCGGCATCCGGCTCACGACGGGTGCCGAGTTCGCCCGCCGCTCGGCCGCGCCGACCCCGGTGCAGCTCCGGCGCGCCGAGCCGATCGCCCGGCGCATCTTTCCTTTGGGTGAGCCGGTCGAGCCGCAGGCCTGGATGGGCACGCGGCCCTGCACCCCCGACATGATGCCGATCATCGGCCCGATCCGCGCAGAACCTCACCTGTGGGGCGCGTTCGGCCACGCCCATCAGGGGTTTACGCTGGGGCCGACGACGGGGCGGCTAATGGCCGAGATGATGACCGGCGACGCGCCGTTCGTCGACCCGGCACCATTTCGCGCCGAGCGGTTCTAGCCCTTCAGCCGCGCGATCAGCGCCATCGCCGCGTGCGGCGCGCGTATCTTCGCGCCGTTGATGAAATAGACAAAACAATCGCGGCCGGCCTTGGCGTGTTCCCGGAACCGCGCGGCGATCTTGGCGAGCGCGTCCGGCGAATAACCGGTCGGCTCATCCTCCGAGCATTGACGCAGCCGCGCGTAGACGAAATCGGTCGTCACGGTCTCGATCAGCGGCACTTTTGCATCCTCGACCCAGGCAATCGCGGCACCGTGCTTTTCCATCAGCTTGGAGAAAGCGGGGTCCTTGAAGCTCGAACTGCGCACCTCGAGCACATGCCGGAGCTTGCGGTTGCCAAGCGTCCGGGGCAGCGCCTCCAAGAACGCCGCGACATTGCCCTCGTCGAATTTGAGGCTCGGCATGAACTGCCAGAGGACCGGCCCGAGCTTGTCGCCCAGTTCGGCCATGCCGCTTGCGAAAAAGCGCTCCATAAAGGGCGCTGCGGTCGCGAGGTCGTTGCGGTGGGTGATGAAGCGCGAGCCTTTGAGCGAAAACACGAAATCATCGGGCGCCTCGTCGCGCCACTTCTTGTAGCTGGCCGGGGATTGCAGCCGGTAGAAGGTGCCGTTGATCTCGATCGCGGTCACGTGGCGGCTGGCATAGGCAAGCTCGTCGGCCTGCCTCACCTCTTTCGGGTAGAACGAGCCGCGCCACGGCGGGAATACCCAGCCGCCGATGCCGACCCTGATCTGACCGTCTCTACTCATGGGCCTTGCTCATCGCCTCACCACAAACGCATCCGCCGCCCGCCGCGTTTCCCAGCCGTCGCGTTCGAGGCGCGGCACGTCATCCTCTGCCGTCGGGTAGCCCAGGCAGAAATAGCCGATGAGCCGCCACGATGCGGGCACGTCGAGGACGACGCGCACGGCTTCGGGATCGAGGATCGACACCCAGCCCATGCCGATCCCCTCGGCACGCGCCGCGAGCCACAGCGTGTGCGCCGCGGCGACCGCTGAATATTGCACCATCTCGGGCATGGTGAGCCGACCGAGACCGCGGCCCTGCTCGGTATCGGGGTCGGCGAAGACCGCGAGGTGACACGGCGCGTCGTCGAGCCCGGCGAGCTTGAGCCGGGCATAATGCGCGGCGCGGTCGTCATTCTGCGCGGCGAGCGCGGCCGCGTTGCACTCGGTGAAATTGGCGCGGATCGCCGCGCGGCGCTCCGGCGCGTCGACCTGCACAAAGCGCCAGGGCTGGCTGAGCCCGACCGAAGGCGCGAGACACGCGGTCTCCATCAGCCGTTCGATTGCGCCTTCCGATAACGGGTCGCTGCGGAAATGGCGCACATCGCGGCGCCACGCCAACAGCTCGCGCAGCCGAGCGCGGAATGCATCGTCGAATTGCGGCGCGGAAGCCATGCGTTCACCTACGCGCCCTGGCACTCGCGCGCAATATCGTCCTATGCTCGGGCGCATCACATCCTGAGGAGGAAGCCATGCCCGTCAAAGCCGGAGTCGTTCGCGCCGGACAGCGCCAGACGCGCCGCGGCGCCGCCGAAACCTTTACCGGCGTCGTGTTTCAGGATCCCGTCGTCGTCACCGAGGCGCCGTCGCGCATGGGCGGGTCGGTGGTGACCTTCACCCCCGGCGCGCGCACCGCCTGGCATGCCCATCCGGTCGGCCAGACGCTTTATTGCCTGTCGGGCGTCGGCCGCATCTGCTTCAAGGGTGAGGCGCCGCAAGTGCTCAACCCGGGCGACGTCGTCAACATCCCGCCCGATACGCAACATTGGCACGGCGCGTCGCCCGACCGCCTCTTCGCGCATCTCGCGCTGTCGGAAAGCGGCGAGCAGGGCCAGGGCACCGCGTGGGGCCAGCACGTCTCCGACGCTGAGTACAACGAGCCGGCGACCGGCCCCTGACGCCATCAAAAAGCCTCCCCGCCGAAGTCGATGTCGCGGTCATCGGCGCCGGCTCGGCGGGGATCGCCGGCGGGCGGCGGCTGACCGAGGCGAAGGGCGTTTCCGTTGTCATCCTCGAGGCGCGCGAGCGCGCCGGCGGGCGCACTTGGACGGTCGACAAAAACGGCTGCCCGCTCGATCTCGGCGGCGAGTGGCTGCATTCGGCCGACCGCAATGTGCTCGCCGGCATCGCCCAAGCGATGGGCTTCGCGATCTATCGCCGTCGGCCGGACTGGACGACCAGGCTCAAAAACAGCGGCGCGACCGAGGCCGAGCAGGCGGAGTGGATCGCCGCGCGCGAAGAGAATTTCGCGGCTCGCCATCGCGCCGCCCGGGAGACCGAAGACCGCGCCTGCGCGACGACACTGCCGCCGGGCGGGCGCTGGAACACGTTGCTCAACGCCACCAGCACCTGGGGCAACGCGGTCGAGCTCGAAAAGCTCTCGGTCAAGGACAACGACCGCTACGAAAGTACCGAGGTCAATTGGCGCATCGAGCGCGGTTACGGCACGCTGCTGACGACGTTGGCGGCTGGCCTGCCGATCGCCTTTGGCGCGCCGGTGTCGCGGATCGACCATCGCGGCCGCGACATCGTCATCGACAGCGCGCGCGGCCGCGTCGTCGCGCGGCGGGTCATCGTCACGGTGCCGACTGACATCTTGGCGCAGGAGGCCGTCGTCTTCGATCCCGTCCTGCCGGGAAAGCTCGACGCGGCAAACGGGCTACCGCTCGGTCTCGCGAATAAGCTGTTCTTCTCGTTCACCGGCCGCATGGACGACCTCGACGAAGACGGCGACATCTTTCTTGTCGGCTCGACCACGCGGCTGCGGACGATGAACTATCAGGCGCGGCCGTTTGGCCGGCCGATCATCCAGTGCTTCTTTGGCGGCGAGTTCGCGGCTGGGCTGGAGCGCGACGGCGGGATGCCGGCGATGGCGGCCTTCGCGATCGACGAGCTCGCGGCGCTGCGCGGCAGCGCGATCCGCAAGCAGCTGACCCCGCTCGCCGCGTCGTCATGGCGGGTCGATCCTTTCGCCCGCGGCTCGTATTCCTATGCGAGGCCGGGCCATGCCGACGACCGCGCGATGCTGGCCGGGCCGGTCGACGACCGGCTGTATTTCGCCGGCGAGGCGACCTCGCTGAATTTTTTCTCGACCGTGCACGGCGCCTATGAAACCGGGCGTCGCGCGGCGGAAGAAGCGCTCGCCAGCCTCGACTGAACGCGGCATTCTTCCGGCAACGGGAGGACGCCATGCAGTTTCAATTCAAGAACCCGTGGTGGGTCGTCTTCGGCGCGGTCACCGGGCTGCTCGTCTGCAACGGCCCGGTGCTCGGCTACACGTTCGGGGTCTTCCTGAAGCCGATCATGGCCGATATGGGCTGGGATCGCGGCACCGCCTCGTTTTCGATGGCGTTCGGCGAGGTGCTTGGCGCGCTGAGCGTGCCGGTGCTCGGCTGGATGATGGACCGCTGGAGCATCCGCAAGGTGGCCTTGCCCGGCATCATCGCCTTTGCGGTCTGTCTGTGCCTGATGGGTTTGTCGCCCCACTCGCTGCCAGTTTTTGCGATCCTGTTCGCGCTGACCTCGATTTCGGGCCAAATCCAGTGCCCACTCGGCTACACCAAGGCAATTTCCGCCTGGTTCGACCGCCGGCGTGGGCTGGCGCTGGGCATCGCCATCGCTGCTATCGGGTTCGGCGCGATGATCGTGCCGCAGATCGCCCAGGCGCTGATCACCCGGCTTGGTTGGCGCGGCGCTTTTGTTTGCCTCGGCGTACTGATGTTCGTGATCGCCTTTCCCGCGGTGGCGCTGTTCATCCGCGAGCCGCGGCCCGGCGAAGGCGAGCATCGCCGTCAGACGGCGGGCGTTCTGCCGGGGCTGACGGTGGGCGATGCGGTGCGTACGGGGCGGTTTTGGCTGCTGGCGTCGACCTTCTTTTTCGTCGCTCTGGCGCTGCTCGGGTTTTCCGGGCACATCGTGCCGCTGTTGACCGATCGCGGCCTGTCGCCAGCGGAAGCGACCGCGACGTTCGGGCTGCTCGGTCTGGCGACGATGACCGGACGATTGGTGACCGGCTTTCTCGTCGACCGGATCTTCGCGCCTTATGTCGTGGGCGTGTTTTGGGCCGCGCCGGTGGGCGGGCTGTTGCTCTTGCTGAGCGGCACCGGATTGCTGCCCGCGATCGGCGTTTTTCTGGTCGGTTTTGGTCTCGGTGCCGAGGCCGATATGCTGGCGTTTCTCAATTCCCGCTATATGGGACAGCGCGCGTTTGGCCAGCTCTACGGCTATTTCTTTATGGCCTTCGCGTTGGGCGGCGCTTGCGGCCGAACCCTCGACGGTTATCTTTTCGACCGGGCCGGGTCCTACGCGCCGGCGCTGATTGGCTCGGCAGCCGCCTTGGTGATCGCGGTCGGGTTGGTCAGTCGGCTTGGCGCGTATACCTACCCGGTCGAGCACCCGGTCGAGGGCGCGCTGGCCCCCGAACCCGCCTGAATTAACGCTGGTTGATAGCGATGACGCGGATGCCGCTCGCATCGATGCGGACGGTGCTGAGCGAGCCGGTGCCGACCTCGATCCGCCCGTAGAAATCGAGCGGCATCCCCAGCGCGAAGACTAGCGCGGCGCGTATCACGTCGCCGTGGCTGACGACGGCGATGTGATCGTCGGGGTGCTGCGCGCTCATCTCCATGACGGCTTCGATGACGCGGCGCTGAACGTCGCGCATCGTCTCGCCGCCGGGGATGCAGGAGAGGCTGCGATGCGTCGCCCATGCCGGCCAGCGCGGGTCCTTGCGCACCGCGTCGAAGGTGAGGCCGGTCCACTCGCCGAAATCGAGCTCGGCGAGATCGTCGCGGATGGTGACGGGCGCCGACAGATGGCGCTCGAGGATGTCCGCGGTTTCGCGGGTGCGTTCCATCGGGCTGGCGTAGATCGCGGCGATCTCCGCACTGGAAAGCCGCTGCGCGGCCGCCTCGGCCTCGGCCCGGCCCTTGTCCGACAGCACCACCCCCGGCATGCGCCCGGCGCAGATCTTGCCTTGCACGTTGTGCTCGCCGTGGCGCAGCAGATGAAAGACGGTCATGGCCGCACATTCCGTTGCCGCGCGCCAATTGACAAGCGCTGATGCTGCTGGTCTATCCGACGGCGATGAGGGGAAAGGCGATCATCTTCGGGGTGATGGCGGCGCTGCTGGCACTGGCGTCGTCGTGCGGGCGCGCGGCCGAGGCACCTGAACTGCACGTCTACAACTGGTCGGATTACATCGCGCCCGACACGATCCCCAATTTCATCAAGGAAACCGGCATCGCCGTTACCTACGACGTCTACGACGGCAACGAGGTGCTCGAGGCGAAGCTGCTTGCCGGTCGGTCGGGCTACGATGTGGTCGTGCCGTCGGCAAGCCCCTTCATGGCGCGCGAGATCAAGGCCGGCGCGTTTCTCGCGCTCGACAAGGCGAAGCTGCCGAATCTGAAAAATCTCGACCCGGCGATGCTGGTGCTCGCCGCCGAGGCCGACCCCGGCAACCAATACGGCGTTCCCTATCTGTGGAGCGTCACCGGCATCGGCTATAATGAGGCGCTGGTGGCGAAAGCGTTGGGCAATGACGGGCCACGCGACACGCTGGCGCTGCTGTTCGACCCCGACAACGCCAAGAAGCTCGCCGACTGCGGCATCTCGCTGCTCGACACGCCGCAGGAGGTTTTTCCGGCGGCACTCGCCTATCTCGGCCTCGACCCGAAAAGCACCAGCCCGGATGATCTGAAAAAGGCCGCCGCGCTCATCGAGAAAATCCGGCCCTATGTGCGCAAATTCCATTCGTCGCAATACATCAACGATCTGGCGAACGGCGATATCTGCATCGCGCTCGGCTATTCGGGCGATGTGATCCAGGCGCGCAACCGTGCCAGTGACGCCAAGAACGGGATCAAAATCGGCTTTCGCGTGCCCAAGGAGGGCGCGCAATTCTCGATCGACATGCTCGGCATCCCAAAAGACGCGCCGCACCCCGACAACGCTCTCAAATTTATCGACTACATTCTACGGCCGCAGGTCATCGCGGCGATCAGCGACGCGGTGTCGTATCCCAGCCCGAACCTAACGGCGACCGCGCTGGTCAAGCCGGAGATCCGCGACGATCCTGGCATCTATCCGCCGGACGCGGTCAAGAAGCTGTTTTATGTCGACCTGCCAGCGCCGCGCGACTATGAGCGCGCCCGCATGCTGGTCTGGAACCGGGTCAAGGCCGGCGGATAAGTGCCGCTTCTCGAGATCAGCGAGGTCAGCAAGAATTTCGGCGCGGTGACCGCGGTCGATCGGGTGTCGCTGTCGGTCGAGCACGGCGAGCTCTTCGCGCTATTGGGCCCATCGGGCTGCGGCAAGACCACGCTGTTGCGGCTCGTCGCCGGGTTTGAGCTGCCGGACAGCGGCCGCATCGCGATCGACGGCAGCGACGTGACCGAGGTGCCGCCCTATCGCCGGCCGGTCAACATGATGTTCCAATCCTACGCGCTGTTTCCGCATCTCGACGTCGCCGGCAATGTGGCGTTCGGGTTGAAGCAGGAGGGCATGGAGCGCCGACGGCGCGCAGCGCGGGTCGCCGAGATGCTGGCGCTGGTGCAGATGTCGGATTACGCGCGGCGCCGCCCGCACGAGCTATCAGGCGGCCAGAAGCAGCGCGTCGCTCTCGCCCGCGCGCTCGCCAAGATGCCCAAACTGTTGCTGCTCGACGAGCCGCTCGCGGCACTGGATCGAAAGCTGAGAGAGGAGACGCGGCTCGAGCTGATCGGCATTCAGGAGCGGGTCGGCACCAGCTTTGTGTTTGTCACGCACGACCAGGAAGAGGCGCTCGGCATGGCCTCGCGCATCGCGGTGATGGACAAGGGCCGCGTCGCGCAGATCGGCAGCGCCGCCGAGGTCTACGAGCGGCCGCGATCGCGCTTTGTCGCCGATTTTGTCGGCGCGGTGAATTTGTTCGACGGCGTGCTGGTCGCCGGCTTCAACACCTTGGTGCTCCATGTGCCAAGCCTCGAAGCGCCGCTGCCCGTACCGGGGGAGACCGATCTTCCCGAGGGCAGCGAGGCGTCGCTCGTGGTGCGGCCGGAGAAGCTGCGCCTGTCGGCGGCGCGACCCGAGGGTTTTGCCATCGCGGCGACGGTCGACGGCATCAACTACCAGGGCGGCGTGTCGGTTTTACATTTGACGGCGGCGCCCGGCTTGGCGCTCAAGGCGCAGATGGCGAGCGCGGCCGCCGCCGCGTTCGAGCGCGGCATGAAGATGTGGGTGAGCTGGAATCCCGCCGACGGCGTGGTGCTGGGCCGATGACAGGCCTTTGGGGCTGGCGGCGCTGGCTGCTGATCGCGCCGCCGTTTGTCTGGCTGCTGGTGTTCTTTCTGCTACCGCTGGGCGTCGTGGCGGCGATCAGCCTGTGTCAGAGTGCCGACACGATCCCGCCTTACACGCCGCTCGTCACTCACGGCCCGAACGGGCTCGAAATTGAGGCGAGCCTCGCCAATTATCGGGAAATCGCCCAAGGCGATTTGCGCGCCTACGGCAACTCGCTGGGTTTTGCCGCGGTGGCGACCGCGCTGTGTCTCTTGGTCGGCTATCCCATCGCCTTTGCGATCGCCCGAGCGCCCAGGGCTTGGCGCAACCCGCTGCTGTTCTTTGTGATTCTGCCGTTCTGGACGAGCCTCTTGATCCGCGTCTACGCGTGGATCGCGATCCTGCAGCCGACCGGGCTGCTCAATCGCGCGCTCGCCGCGCTTGGCCTGATCGATAGACCTATCTTACTCATTTACAACGATTTTTCCGTCGTGCTCGGTCTCGTCTACGGCTACCTGCCGTTTATGATCCTGCCGCTTTACGGCAGCCTGTCGCAGCTTGAGGAGAGCCTCGTCGAGGCCGCCGCCGATCTCGGCGCCCGGCCGTGGCGGGTCTTCGTCCATGTTGTGCTGCCGTTGTCGCTGCCGGGGATCGTCGCCGGGGCGCTGCTCGTCTTTATCCCGGCGCTGGGCGAGTTCGTGATCCCCGACCTCTTGGGCGGGCCAGGGACGCTGATGGTCGGCAAGGTGTTGTGGCAGGAGT
>DATHCK010000068.1:0-4153 GCA_035319545.1 Allostellaceae bacterium
CGACCAGCGTCAGGCTGCGGTCGCGCCGCCAGACCGGCACTGGCACCGCCTCGAACATCGCGCGCAGCGCGGCGGCCGTCGCCGCGCTCTCCTGCTGCGCCGTCTCGAGCGCGCGCAACGCGGACGTATCCGTTACCCACAGCAGCGCATCGCCGCTGCGGCTGCGGCGTCCGGCCAGAGCCACGGCCCCGCCGCCGCATCGCGTCGCGGTCATGTCGAACGGTGTTCCGGCGGTGCGCAGCGCGGCAATCGCGGCTTCAATCAACGATGCCGCGTCGGCGTCGAACGCGGCAATGAATTCGGCGAACGATTCGGTGCCTGAGGCGATTGCGATCGCCTCGCCAGTGCGGCCGCGCCACAAAAATCCGATCAGCGGCGCGGTGACGAGATTGGCGGCGGCCCACGCCAGAGCGGTCTCGGCCGCGTCGCGCGCTCTCTCGGCCTCGCTGAGTCGCGCACGTTCGCGCAGCGTCAGTCCGCCCAGAGCGATCAACGCGGCAAAAATAATGATGGCAGCGACGACGATCAAAACACGGCACCCCTGGCCGTCGCGGCCTCGGCCGCCTACCGGCCAAACGGTCTCTTCAATGCGTTGACAATGATCCTCGTTTTCTCAACAAAATCAACATGACATCGTTAAAATTGCTAATAGCGGTAGTGTTCAGGCTTATAGGGGCCGGTTTCTTTCATCCCGAGATAGTGCGCCTGAGCGGCGGAAAGCTTGGTGAGTCTGGCGCCTAGCTTGTCGAGGTGAAGCGCGGCGACCTTCTCGTCGAGATGCTTGGGCAGCACATAGACTTTGTTCTCGTACTTGCCGTTACTGGTATAGAGCTCGATCTGCGCCAGCACCTGATTCGTGAATGACGCGCTCATCACAAAGCTCGGATGCCCGGTCGCGCAGCCGAGATTGACCAGCCGCCCCTTGGCCAAGACGATCAGCCGCTTGCCATCGGGGAAGATGACCTCGTCGACCTGTGGCTTCACCTCTTCCCACACATAGTTCCGCAGCGCACCGATCTGAATCTCGCTGTCGAAATGGCCGATGTTGCAGACGATCGCCCGGTCGTGCATCTGTCGCATGTGATCGAGGGTGATGACGTCGATGTTGCCGGTCGCGGTGACGAAGATGTCGCCAATGGGCGCCGCCTCGTCCATCGTCACCACCTGATAACCCTCCATCGCTGCCTGCAACGCGCAGATCGGGTCGATCTCGGTGACCATGACGCGTGCGCCCTGGCTTCTGAGGCTCGCCGCCGAGCCCTTGCCGACATCGCCAAACCCGGCGACGACCGCGATCTTGCCGGCGAGCATCACGTCGGTCGCCCGCTTGATGCCATCGACGAGGCTCTCGCGCACGCCGTAGAGATTGTCGAATTTCGACTTGGTGACGCTGTCGTTGACGTTGAACGCCGGCACCTTGAGCGCGCCCGAGCGCATCATCTCGTAAAGCCTGTGGACCCCGGTGGTCGTCTCCTCGGAGATGCCGCGGATATCCATGAGCAGCTCGGGGTGTGAGTCGTGGATGATCTTGGTCGCGTCGCCGCCGTCATCGAGCACCATGTTGGGCTTCCACCCGCCGGGACCGGTCAGGGTCTGCTCGATGCACCACACGTACTCCTGCTCGGTCTCGCCCTTCCAGGCGAAGACCGGGATGCCGCTGGCCGCGATTGCCGCCGCCGCGTGGTCCTGCGTCGAGAAGATGTTGCATGAGCTCCACCGCACTGTCGCGCCCAGAGCGACCAGCGTCTCGATCAGCACCGCGGTCTGGATCGTCATGTGCAGGCAACCGACGATGCGCGCGCCCTTCAGCGGATGCGCTTTGCCGAATTCGTCGCGCAGCGCCATCAGCCCCGGCATCTCGGTCTCGGCGATGGCAATCTCCTTGCGCCCCCAATCGGCGAGGCCGACATCGGCGACCTTATAGTCGGTGAATTCGGGCATGAGGGATGTCTCCAATGGCGCGCGCGGCTGAGTTGAAGATATAAAGATGTCTTTAAGTCTGGGTCAAGCGGCCAGCGACTAACCGATATCGGCCATCGCATTGAAATCGTCGAGCAGCGCGGCGATGCGGCCTGAATCCGACTGGTCCATGATCGCCTCGGCGCGGCGGGTCGCGGCGACCATGTCGAGGCTGCGGATGCGCTGCTTGAGGCGTGGCAGATTGCCCGGCGACATCGACAGCTCGCGCAAGCCGAGACCCAGCAGCAGCGCCGCGTAGCGCGGCTCGCCCGCCATCTCGCCGCAAATCCCGACCGGGATGTCGCGCCGCGCACCGGCTTCGACGGCGAGCTGGATCAGCCGCAGCACGCCTGGATGAAGCGGGTTGTAGAGATGCGCGACCTGCTCGTCGCCGCGGTCGATCGCCAGCGTGTACTGGATCAGATCATTGGTGCCGATCGCGAAGAAATCAGCCTCGACTGCCAGCGCGTCGGCGGCGAGCGCGGCGCCCGGCACCTCGATCATCACCCCCAGCGGCGGCAAATTCTCGGGGATGACCACGCCGCGGCGGCGCAGCCGGCGCGCCACCTGGTCGATCGCCTCGCGGGTGCGGCGAATTTCGCCGGCGGTGGAGATCATCGGCAACAGAATGCGCAGCGGACCTTCGCGCGAGGCGCGCAGCATCGCCCCGAGCTGGACGTCGAAAAGGCGCCGCTCCTTGAGCGACAGCCGGATGCCGCGCAGGCCAAGCGCCGCGTCGGCGTCGTCGAAGGCGCTCGCGGCGAGCGCCTCGGGAAGTTTGTCGCCGCCGGCGTCGAGCGTGCGCAACGTTACCGGGCGGCCGCCCATGCCGCGCACCAAACCGGCATAAAACTCGTACTGCTCATCCTCATCGGGCAGATCGTCGCGGTTGAGGAACAGGAACTCGGTGCGCACCAGCCCCAAACCCATCGCGCCGTTGGAGAGCGCTTGGTCGATCTCGATCGGCAATTCGAGATTGGCCTCGAGGCGGATTTCGACGCCGTCGCGCGTCACCGCCGCGAGGCGGCGCAGCCGCGCGAGACCGCGACGCTCGTGCGTCTGCGCTTCCTGCCGCTCACGATAAGCCGCGAGCGTCGCCGGCGTGGGGTCGAGGATCACCACGCCCTCGGAGCCGTCAATGATGACGGCCGCGTCGGCCCGCGCGCGGGTGACGAGGTTGGTGACGCCCATCACCGCCGGCAGGCTCAGCGCGCGTGCCATGATCGCCGCATGGCTTTCCGGGCCGCCAAAAACGGCGGCGAACCCGCCGATCCGCCGCGGATCCATCAGCGCGGTGTCGGCCGGGGTCACGTCCTCCGCCAGAATGATCGCGCCGTCGCCCAGCGTCGCATAAGGGACATAGGCTTTCTTGACGAGGTTACGGATCAGCCGCGAGCCGACGACGCGGATATCCTCGATGCGCGCCGCCAAGTACGGGTCCCGCATCTGCGCGAAACCCTTGGCGATGTTCTCGATCTCGAGCTCAACCGCGCGCTCGGCGTTGATCCGTGAATTGGCGATGCGCTGATGAACGCTGCGCACCAGCCGCGAATTGGCCAGCATTGCCAGATGGGCGTCGAGCAGGTGGCCGATCTCGTCGGAGGCCGAGCCGGGCAGCGCCGCAGCATGCGCCTTTAGCTTGCGTAGTTGCTTTTGGGCATGGGCAACCGCGTCGGCGAAGCGCGCCCGCTCTGCCCCGACGGCGGTATCGGATATCCCGGTTTCTTTGATCACGACCGGCCCGCTGTCGCCGATATAGGCGGCGCCGATCGCGATCCCCGCCGATACGCCGATGCCGGTCAGCCTTTGCTCGCCATGTCCCGGACCCAAGTCCGGCCCAGCCTTGTTTGAGACCTCGGTGTCGGGGCCGTTGTCAGCAACCCTCATCGAACTTGCATTCGACCAGGCGCGCCAGCGTTTCGACCGCTGATTCGGCTTCCGGGCCGGCGGCGGAGATTTGTAACTCGGCACCCGATGCCGCCGCCAGCATCATCAACCCCATGATCGAACGGCCGCTGACGATCGTGCCGTTCTTGCGCACCCAAATTTCGGCATCGAAATCGTGCGCGGCCTTGACAAACCGCGCCGCCGCACGAGCGTGCAACCCCTTCTGGTTGCAGATTTTAACGACCCGCCGAGCGGTCGCCGCAGCCGCCGCGATCGCTTCCAGCGAATTGGCGGACGGCTCGGCGCT
>DATHCK010000069.1:0-34723 GCA_035319545.1 Allostellaceae bacterium
CGCGAGGCGCTCAAGGACGAGGCCCAGCGCGACATGGAGCTGTGCAAGCGCGTCGTCGCCGAATGCTTCGCCAGCGAGGACTATACCGAGGGCCGCACGGCCTTCATGGAAAAGCGCCGGCCGGTGTTCAAGGGGCGGTAACGGCACATCGCTTCGCCATGGACCTTAGCGATCCTGCGGCCGATGAACAGATTGCCGACCCGCTGATCCGCCGGTTTGTCCGGTATTGGCGCGAGCGGCGCGGCAATGCGTGCTGTCCGTCGCGCGCCGACCTCGACCCGCTCGATTTCCGCTATGTGCTCGGCGACGTGGTGCTGACCGAAGTCCAGCGCGCGCCGCCCAGTAGCCCTCACCCGTGGGCGTTCCGCTATCGCTTGATCGGCGCCAATATTGCCGAGCGCGACGGCTATGACCTCACCTACAAGACGCTCGAGGACCTGCCCGAGCCGGAATTTCGCGAGCAGGTACGCGCGACCTGGACTGCAGTCTGCGAAACTTGCGTGCCGGTCTATTACAACCGCGACATGACGCTGGATGATCGCACACGGCGATACGAGGTCGTGGTCATGCCGCTGTCGAGCAACGGCCGCGACCTTGACATGCTGATCTCGGTGCGGCGCCAGGCGCGCGGCGCTGCCTGATGCTTGAGGGGTTATAGATTTTGCCGTCCTCGCGGCTGCCCCTTGCCGGCGTGTTCATGGCGCTCGCGATGGCGTCGGCTCAGGCGCAGGAGCCGCAGGGCGGGCGGACCGTCGAGAATCTCTATCGCGACTGTACCGGCTCACCGCAAGCACAGGTGAGCTGCATCCGCTTTCTCGGCGGGGTAGGATCGACGATGATGCTGCTCGGCGACATGGCGGACGCACAGGGTCTCGCACGCGGCGCCAAGCCCGCGCTGGCCGCGATGGGCGCCTGCCCGCGCGGCGCCGGCATTTCCGGCGGCGACTTGCGTGCGAGCTTTATCCGCTGGGCCGAAAACCACCGCGACGCCGCGCCGCAGGCCGAGACGCTGGGCGCGATGCGAGCACTTCGGGCCGGCTGGCCGTGTCAATAACCCTCTTGAGGCAAAGACCGACATGAAGCTCCCCCGTCACGGTCGCTACGATTACGTGCCGATCCACCAGCGCCCGGTCTATGACTGGCCCGAGGGCAAGCGGCTCGCGGTATTTTTCTGCAACAACATCGAGTTCTTCGCCTTTCGCGCCGGGCTTGGCAGCGACTCAACCGGCGCGCCCTCCGACCAGAACCAGCGCAACTACGCCTGGCGCGATTACGGCAACCGGGTCGGCATTTGGTACTATTTCGATCTGCTGGACGAATTCGGGCTTCCCGGCGCGCACAATGTCAACTCGGCGGTGCTCGAAGAATGCCCGGCGATCGTCGAGCGCATGAACGCGCGCGGCGACGAATATGTCGGCCACGGCCGCACCAATTCCGAACGCCAGGACGTGCTGTGGGAAGAGGATGAGGCGCGGCTCATCGCCGAATGCACCGAGGTGGTGACCCGGTTGTCCGGCAAGCCGCCGGAAGGCTGGCTTGGGCCGTATCTGGCGCAGACCGGGGTGACGCTCGACTTGCTGAAGGAAGCGGGCTACCGCTATTGCATGGACTGGGCGCTCGACGACCAGCCGATCTGGATGACGACACGCGCGGGGCCGATCCTCTCGGTGCCGTATCCGATCGAACTCAACGACTCGCCAAGCCTCGTCTTCCGCCGGCACACCGGGCGGATGTTCGAGGAGATGCTGATCGACCAGTTCGACGAGATGCTCGAACAGTCGCGGAAATACCCGCTGGTCTACTCGGTGGCGCTTCACCCGTTCATTGTCGGCCAGCCGTTTCGCCTCCGAGCGCTGCGCCGCGCCCTCAAGCACATCATGGCGCACAAGGACGCGCTGTGGGTCACCACGCCGGGCGAGATCGCGCGTTATTGCGCCGCGTTGCCGAAAGGCATCGTGCCAGGGTCGTAAAGTTCGCTGCGGCTAGCGTTTCGCCGGGAGCCAATTGTTGCGGCGGGCGACCTCGCCGACGACGCGGGCGATCTCTGCGCCGACATTGGTGGCGTCGGCGTCGACCCCGCTCTCGCGCTTGGTCGCGCCGTTGTCCGCTTGAACCCGCGGCGCGTTGCGCGAATCGACCGTGAAGCTCTGCACCGGCTGCACGTAGCCGCCGGGCAACTCGGCCTTGATCGCGATGTCGGCGATGACCGCGCTGTGCTCGTTGCCGACGCGGCGTCGCTGACCCTCGTCGATGGTGCGGAACGTGCCGCTGACGATCAGCGCGCGATAGCCCGAGCCCGCCGGGTTCGGGTTGCTCGTGCTGACCGCGTCATAGCCGAGCGTGCGCAGCCGGTCGACGATGGTGTCGGTGACGAGAAACCCGACCGCCCGGCCGATCGAAAAGGCGCGCTGCTCGGTGGGCGTCCCCGCCTCGCCGCGATAGAGCGAAAAGCCGAACGAGGAATCGAGCCGCACCACACCCTGCGGCGCGACGAAGTCGCCCACCACGATAAAGTCGGACGCGGGCGACGACCCGCTCGCGGCGTTCTCGACGCAAGCCGCCAGCATCAGCAACGTCAGCGCGGCGACAACCCGGGCGAAACGCGACAACAACGATAAACCCACCCGGCTCAGGCTGCACCGACTGCGGCGTAGACGCCCCGCTCGAACCCACCGTAGACGCCGAGAGTCGGCAAATCGGCGAAGGGCAGGATTTGCGTCATGATCACCCCGGCGACGCGCTTCGCCGGATCCAGCCAATAATAGGTGTTGAAGATGCCGGCCCAGGTGACGCTGCCGGCGCTGCGGCCGTTGGGGCCAGGATCGAGCGTCAGCATATAGGCGAGTCCCCAGCGCACGCGTTGGCCGGGGAAGAAATCGACATCGTTGGTGAGCGGCGGATTGGCGGTCTTGAGCACGCCGGCGGGCAACGACCCGATATGGTTTTCGCCCATCAGCGCGACGGTTTCGGGTTTCAGGATGCCCTTGCCGCCGTGCAGCAGCGCTTGCAGGAATTTGAGGTAATCGCCCGCCGTGGAGTAGAGACCGCCGCCACCCGCGAGAAACTCGCGCTCGATCGGCTCCTCGAAGGGCTGCGCTTCGAGCCGGCCATCGGGATGGCGCTGGTGGACGCTCGCCTGGCGGGCGCGCTGCTCGGCCGAGACCGCAAAACCGGTATCCTTCATGCCGAGCGGGCCGGTCACGTGATCGGCAAAATAGGCGTCGAGCTTTTGCCCGCTCGCCTCCTCGACAAGCCGGCCGATCCAGTCGATGGCGATGCCGTATTCCCAGCGCTCCCCGGGCTCGAACATCAGCGGCTGGCGCATCGCCGCGAGCTTGCCGGTCGCCATCGGCGGCATGCCGCTCTCGGTCACGTAGCGCAGCAGCTCGGCGTTCCACTGCGTGTAGCAGAAGCCGGCGGTGTGGGTCATCAGGTGCTTCAAGGTGATCGGACGTGTCGCCGGGCGAAGTTGCGGCTTCCCTGCGGCGTCGAAGCCGGTCAGCACTTGCGGATGGGCCAGCCCCGGGTCGATTGCCGGCAGCGGGCCGTCGAGCGAGAGTTTGCCTTGTTCGACGAGCTGCATCGCGGCGACGCAGGTGATCGCCTTGGTCATCGAGGCGATGCGGAACACCGTGTCGTGCGTCATCGGGGCGACGGCGCCGAGCCGGCGTACGCCAAATGCGCCCTCGTAGATCGCGCTGTCGGCGGTCGCCGCCATCGCGACGACGCCCGGCACCGTGCCGGCCTCGACCGCCTCGCGCAGCGTCCTGTCGATCTGTGTCGTCATCGCGACCTCACGAGCGCCGGACGTTGCCGCTTTGCGCCGGGATGCCGGTCTGCTCGTAGCAGACACGGGCCAGCGCGGCGACGCCTTCGCGGATTTCCTCTTTCGAGGTCAGCGCGAAGCAGAGCCGCAGGCGCGACTTTGAATCGGCGCCCTCGACCGCCCATTCCGGGCCGGGATTGAGCGCGATGCCGGCATCGGCCGCCGGCTTTACCAGCTTCATGATGTCGACTTCGTCAGGGAGCTTCATCCACAGAAAGATGCCGCCTTTCGGCACCCATGGCTCGACCGTGGTGCCAAATTCGCGCTCCAGCGCCTCGACCATCGTGTCGAGCTTGCCCTTCAGGGTTTCCGATAGCTCGTCGACATGCTCGCCGAAACTCTGCGAGAAATATTCGGCGACGACCATCTGTTCCAAGGCGCCGCAGCCGCTGTCGCTGCGGCTGGCGATCATCCGGCTCATAAAGCCCCAATCGGCGATCGCGTAGCCAAGCCGGAGGGCGGGTGACAGGGTCTTCGAAAAGCTGCCGATATGGACGACGTGATCGCGATCCAATGAGTAGATCGCCGGTGGCGCCTTGGTGCCGCCCCAAATCAAATCGGCGTAGCATTCGTCTTCGAAAATAGGCACGCCGTATTCGATCGCAACCTTCAAGAGCTGACGCCGGCGCTCCAAGGGCATGATGCTGCCGGTCGGGTTCTGGATGGTCGGGATCGTGTAGATGTATTTCGGGGTGACACCCTTGCCCTTCAAATCCTTGAGTATGTTGGCGAGCGCGTCGATCTTGATGCCGTCATCGTCGAGCGGCGCGCCGACGATCTTCTGTCCCTCGCGCTTGAGCTTAGAGATCGCGCCGCCGTAAGAGAATTCCTCAAGGATCACCGTGTCTCCCGGCTCCAAGAGCACGGCGTTGATCAGGTCGATCCCCTGACCCGAGCCGGCGGTGACGAGGATGTCGTCGGTCGAGCAGTCGATGCCGCGCAGTTTCGCCTTCGCCTGAACGAACTGACGGAGGCCGAGATGACCCTGATTGCCCTGAGCGGCGGTGTACATTGCGAGGCTCGGGCCTTCTTTGCGCAGCGCGCTAACGGTCGCCGCGATGAGGTCCTCGACTGGGATCAAGGTCGGGTCGTTGTGCCCGCCGATGAAATTGTATTTCGGATAGCCGGCAAAACGCACCGCGGGGGCCGGCACGTTCTTTACGAACAGATTCTCATAGGCAAAGCTCATGTTCGGGTCCTTCCAGGGATTCCGTGAGACTATCCTTCGGCTGCAGCGGGGGCCGCGCCGAGGCGCGTGCCGGAGTAGCGTCCGTACCAGATCGGCTCCCACCACCAGCGATTGTCGAGATACCACCGCACGGTCTTGCGGAGGCCGGTGTCGAAGCTTTCCTGCGGCCGCCAGCCGAGCTCACGGCGCAGCTTCGCGGCGTCCATTGCATAGCGTCGGTCGTGTGCCGGCCGGTCGGTCACAAAGGTGATGAGCTTCGCATGTGGCCGATGCGGCGAATCCGGGAGCATTTCGTCCAGGAGCGCGCAGATTTGCGTCACGACCTCGATGTTTTTCCGCTCGCCCTCGCAGCCGATATTGTAGCTCGCGCCGGGCTTTGCCTGAGTGAGGATCGTGTAGAGCGCGCGGGCGTGGTCCTCCACGTAAAGCCAGTCGCGAACATTGTCGCCCGTGCCATAGACTGGGATCGGCTCGCCGTGCAGCGCCTTCAAGATGGCGAGCGGGATGAGCTTTTCCGGGAAATGGAACGGCCCGTAATTATTGGAACAGTTGCTGATCACCGCCGGCAGGCCGAACGTCTCGTGCCAGGCGCGCACCAGATGGTCGCTCGCGGCCTTTGACGCCGCGTAAGGTGAATTGGGCTTGTAGCGGCTCGTCTCGGTGAACCTGCCGCGCGCGCCCAGCGCGCCGAATACTTCATCGGTCGAGACGTGATGGAAACGGAACGTCTTGGCGCGGGCCGGCGGCAGGCCGCGCCAGTAATCGATGCTCGCGTCGAGCAGCGCATAAGTGCCGTCGATATTGGTGCGGATGAACTCGCCCGGGCCATCGATCGAGCGATCGACATGCGACTCGGCCGCGAGGTGCAGCACCGTGTCGGGCATGAACTCGGCGATCAGCTTGGCGATCGCCGACCGGTCGCAGATATCGGCGCGCTGGAAGCTGTAATTCGGATGGTTCTCGATCGGCCGCAGCGAGGCGAGGTTGGCGGCATAGGTCAGTTTGTCGACATTGAGCACGCTGGCCTGCCGCTCGGCGACAAACAGCCGGCATACGGCCGAGCCGATAAATCCGGCGCCCCCGGTCACCAGCACCTTCATCGCGCGTCACCGCCCATCAGCCGCCGCTTCCTCGCCTCGGCCAAATTAGGCGGAGCGCACGGGTCGAGGCAACCGCCGAGGCGGTCTCGGTCAGCTCGGCAACCTATACGCGATTTTGTTGGACAAAGACAAAGCCAGGCGTCGAGAGTGGTCGATCGCCGGTCGAGACGCATGGCGGGAGCTTTGCCCGAAAGCCCAAAGATGGCGGTGGGGATCACCGGCGCGTCGAGCGGGCTCGGCGCCGCACTGGCGCGTGCTTATGCCGCGCCCGGCGTGGCGCTCGCGCTGATCGGCCGCGATGCGCCGCGCCTCGATGCGGTTGCCGAGGCGTGCCGCGATGCGGGCGCGATAGTGGATGTCGGACGGTTCGACGTTACCGATCGCGACAGCTTCGCCTTTTGGCTCAAAGCCTATGACCACCGTCACCCGCTGGACGTACTGATCGTCAGCGCCGGCATTTCCGCCGGCCCGGCGCCGGGCGATGTCGGCGAATCTTTCGAACTGACTGCGCGCCAGGTGGAAATCAACCTGCTCGGTGCGGTCAACACTGTCGCAACACTGCTGCCGGCGATGGCAGCGCGCGGACGGGGCCGGATTGCGTTGATCGCCTCGCTCGCCGCCTATCGCGGGCTGCCCTATGCGCCGGGCTATTCGGCGAGCAAGGCAGGGCTGCGGGCTTATGGTGAGGCGCTCCGCGCGCTCGTCGAGCCGCAAGGGGTTCGGGTGACGGTCGTGTGTCCCGGCTTCTTCGCCTCACCGATGACCGATCGCTGGAAAGGGCCGACGCCGCTCGCGATGAGCGGCGAGCGTGCGGCGCGCAAGATCAGGAGAGCGATCGACAGCGGGCGCCGCCGGGTCAGTTTCCCTTGGCCGCTGGCGTTTGGGTTGCGGCTGTGCGACGTGCTGCCGGCCGCGCTCGGCGACCGCATCATGCGCGGCTTTCGCTTCTGGATTCGCTCGGCGTGAGCGCGCTTCTGCACGTCTGGATCGGTGCGGCATTGGCCATCGCCGGTTGGGCGATCCCGCGCCTTACCGCTGGCATGCGGCGTTTGTCGGTGGCGGCGCTGCTCGATGCGGCGCCGCTTGGGTTTGTATTTTCCGTGCTGTTCGTGGCGAGCGGCCGGCCGATCTTTGCCGGCGCGGTAGCTTTTGCGCTTGGCGCGGGGTTTGGGTTCGCCGACTGGACGATGCGCACGGTGCTGCGCGAGCCGGTAGTGTTCACCGCGCTCTCGGAGTTGCCGCAGGTGTTCACCCACCCGCACCTTTATCTGCCGTTCGCCGGGACCGAGACGGTGGTGGGTGGCCTGGCCATGGCGGTGTTGGCAGGCCTGGCGTTGTTGGTGGCTGAGCCGGCCGTGACGCCGCCGCATCCCACCGGCGCCGCCGTCCTTACCGGTCTCGTCGGGGCGCTGTTGTGGCGGCTGGGTCGCGAGCCGTGGCTTGGCGTCGCGGCACGCGCGCTGCGACGTCTCGCCCCGTCGGGCGAGCCGTTCGCCGACGCGGCGCGGCTGGGCCCGGTCGCGATGCTGATCGTTCACGGCGTCATCGCCCGCGCCGAGCGCGCGGCGCGGCGCGCCCGGCTCGCGGCGCCGGCGATCCTCGGCGAGCGGGCGCCCGCATGCCCGATCGTGCTGGTGCAGTGCGAATCGTTCTTCGATGCGCGGCGGGCGTTTCCCAGGCTGTCGCCTGACATCCTCGCCGGTTATGACGCGGCCTGCGCTGGAGGCAGTCACGGCCGGCTGACCGTATCGGCGTGGGGCGCCAACACGACGCGCGCCGAATTCGCGGCGCTCACCGGGGCCGACGACGCGGCGCTCGGCTATGACCGGTTCAACCCGTATCACGCCCTGGCGCGCGGCAGGATCGGCTCGCAGGTCTGGCGGCTGCGCACGGCTGGCTATCGGACGATCTGCCTGCATCCGTTCGATCGGCGATTCTTTCGTCGCGACCTGGCGATGCCGGCCTTGGGATTCGAGACATTTCTCGGCCGCGAGACGCTCGGCGGCGGCAGGACGCCGCCTTATATGAGCGACCCGGAATTGGCGCGGCATATTCTGCGCTCGCTCGACCAGGCGGGGCCGCGCGCCTTCATTTTTGCGATCACGATGGGCAATCACGGGCCGTGGCTGAAAGATTTTTCGTCCCCTCCCGCGGACTTGATCCGCGGGCCTACGAATAGCGGGAAACTATTCATCGATGGCCGGGTCAAGTCCGGCCAAGGGGAAGCGGAGTTGCATCGCTATTTGGAAGGGCTGCGCCAGTCCGACGAAATGATCCAGATTCTCATCGACGGGTTGGCGCGCCGAGGCGATGGCGGGCTGCTCGGCTTTTATGGTGACCATTTGCCGAGCCTGCCGCATGTGTTCGATCGGATCGGCTTTGATGACTGGCGCAGCGACTACGCGATCTGGTCGGCGGACGGGGTTTCGCGCCGGCGGGACCTCCACGCGCACGAGCTGGGCCGCGTGTTGGTCGATGCGGCGCTGGCGCCGGGAAATCGGGCCGTCTTCGACGCCGTTGTTGCCGCGGCGCCTGATGCCTAGCATCGTGCTCTGGTCTCGGGAGGGTGATGCCGATGGACGAAATGAAGGGGCGCGCGGTCATCGTCACCGGTGGCGCGTCGGGGATCGGCCGTGCGACGGCGCTGCTGCTGGCGCGTGAAGGCGCCCGCGTCTTTATCGGCGATGTGGACGAGGCGGGTGGCGCGGCGACCGCCGCGGCGGCGAACGGCGCGGCCGAGTTCCTGAAGCTCGACCTCGCCGCCCCAGCATCGATCGAGGGCTTTGCGGCTGCGGTGCACGGCAAGGTCGGCCGGGTCGATGGCCTCGTCAACGGCGCGGGTTGGGACCGCATCCAGCCATTTATCGAGAACCCGCCGGAAATGTGGGAGTCGCTGATTGCGATCAACCTTATGGGCGCGATCCGGCTGACCCGCGCGATCCTGCCGCCGATGATCGAGGCGCAGGTGGGGAAGATCGTCAACATCTCGAGCGATGCCGGCAGGGTCGGCAGCATGGGCGAGACGGTCTATGCCGCAGCGAAAGGCGGGCTCATCGCTTTCACCAAGTCGCTGGCGCGCGAGATGGCCCGGCACAAGCTCAACGTCAATTGCGTCTGCCCCGGCCCGACGGACACGCCCTTGTTCCAACGTCAGCCCGATCGCATGAAGGAGGCGCTCACCCGCGCCATCCCGTTCCGCCGCATCGCCCAGCCCGAGGACATCGCCGAAGCAGTGATGTTTTTTGTCGGCCGGCGATCGGATTACATCACCGGACAGGTTTTGAGCGTCAGCGGCGGATTGACGATGGTCGGTTGAGCCACGATCTTTGAGACGGCGAGGTGAGCTAGTGCGCACAGAACAAAGGGGATTGGCGATGGCGAGGCGAATTGCCCCGGTGTTTTTTACCGTGTTGCTGGCGGCGGCTGCCGCTGGCGGCGCGCAGGCGCAAACCCAGGCAACACCGAACGAGACGCCCGATCAGAACGTCAAGGCAAGCAAGCAATACCAGCAGCTGCTGTGCACCAACGCCAAATTCCGCGCCACCCGGATCCAGAAGGAGTGCGGTCCGCTGCAGGGTTCGCAGTTCTACGATTCGTGCGTCGCTTCGTTCAATTGCGACAAGCAGCCGAGCGACTCGCACTGGAACCAGGCGCCGCCTTCGGAGACGGTAAAGTAGGCGAGACCCTCAGAATAGGAGATTTGCGATGGCGAACCCCGCGCCCGGCTGGGTCAAGAAGCCCGAGCACCGCGTTGACCTTTATCCCGATCAGCATCGCGTGAAGGTGATTTTCGGCGGCAAGGTCATCGCCGACAGCAATTCGGCCCTGCGCGTCGAGGAAACCGGTCACGGCCCGGTCTACTACATCCCGGCGAAGGACATGACCCTGAGTCTGATGAAGAAGACCGATCACGCGACCTACTGCCCATTCAAGGGCACGGCGTCGTATTGGACGATCGAGGCCGGCGGCAAGAGCTCGGAGAACGCGATCTGGGGCTACGAGACACCCTATGACGAGACCGCGAAACTCGCCGGGCATTACGCGTTCTACGAGAGCCGCGTCGACTTGATCGAGGTTAGTTGAGGCTAAATCGTCTGAGGCGAGATCACCTGACATGGCAGCGCTGACCCAGAACTGGATCGTCCGCAAGCCGGCCGTCGCGACCAAGGGCGGTATCGTCGCCGGGGCGAATGGCGTGGCGGCGCAGATCGGTGCCGATATCCTCGCCGCCGGCGGCACCGCGGTCGACGCCGTCGTCGCTACCGCCTTCGCCCTTGCGGTGCGCGAGCCGTGGAACAGCGGACTCGGCGGTATCGGCTTTATGGTGGTCCATCCGGCGGGCGGTGCGCGCGCGGAGGTCGTCGATTTCGGTCCGGTGGCGCCGGCGGGGCTCGACCCGGCGCTGTTCCCGCTCACCGATGAGACGCGCACCGAGCTGTTCACCTGGGCGAAGGTCGTCGGCGACCGCAACGTGCACGGGCCGCTGTCGTTCATGGTGCCGAGCGCGGTGCGCGGCTATGCGCGCGCGGTCGAGCGGTTCGGCCGCTTGCCATGGCGCGACCTCGTCGCGCCGGCAGTGGCGTTGGCGAAAGAGGGGCTGCCGGTCGACTGGTACACGACGCTGCGTATCGCCAATTTCGCTCAGGATTTGCGGCGCTATGACGAAAGCCGGCGCATCTATCTGCCCGACGATCTGCCGCCGGTGGTGCCGTCGGTCGGCGCCGGGCCGGTGCTGTCGCTGGGTGGTCTCCCCGAGACGCTGGCGCGGCTCGCCGAAGAGGGCCCGGAAGACCTCTATACCGGCGAGATCGCCGCCGCGATCATCGCTGATGTCAAGGCGGCAGGCGGCGTACTCGCGGCCGAGGATCTGGCGGATTGCCGGCCGCGCATCGTGCCATCGCTCGACATCCCCTATCGCGGCTTCACGTTTCAGGCGGCGCGCGGGCTTTCCGCCGCGCCGACGCTCGCCGACGTGCTCGACCGACTGGAGAGCAAGAGTTTCGCGAAGCGGCCCGACGCCAACTATTTCGAGGCGGTCGCCGACGCGCTGCAGACCGCCTATGACGTGCGCCTCGAACGGCTGGGCGATGTCGACCCGCCAGGCGAAAACTGCACCACGCATATCACCGCGGTCGATCGTGAGGGCGGCATCGCGGCGCTGACCACGACGCTGTTGTCGACATTCGGCAGCCGCTATGTGCTGCCGCGGACCGGCATCCTGATGAATAACGGCGTGATGTGGTTCGATCCGGTGCCGGGCCAGCCGAACTCGATCGGGCCGGGCAAGCGGGCGCTCACCAATATGTGCCCGCTGATTGTCGCGCGCGACGGCCGGCCACGCTTTGGGATCGGCGCATCGGGTGGGCGGCGAATCCTCGCTGCGGTGCTGCAGATGGCGAGCTTTGTCGTCGATTTCGGGTTGAGCGCGGAAGATGCCGCGCATCACCCGCGGATCGATGTCAGCGGCCCGGACGGGATCGCGATCGACCGCAGACTGCCTGAGCCGGTGATCGACCGGCTGGTGGTGCGGCGCGGCGCGCGGATCGTCGAGCACACCGTATGGCCGCAAGAATTCGCCTGCCCGCACATGGTGCTGCGCGGCGACGACGGCACCAATCACGGCATTTCTGACGTGATGGGGCCGTGGTCTGCGGCGGCGGCGGAGCCGGACTGAGTCGCTGCGGGTGATATGCGCAATTCGTCTTTCCCGCGAAGGCGGGAAACCAGGGCGGTTGTCTCGTCGCTTGCCCCTGGGCCTCTGCTTTCGCGGGGCTGACGACGAATGAACGACGATGCCCTCGATCCCGTCACGACGACGCCGAAGCCGGTGCGGGCCCGTGACGCGGCGTCGCTGATCCTGCTGCGCGGTGAGGGAAGCGACCTCGAGCTGCTCGCCGGGCGGCGGCCGATGAGCGTGCGCTTTATGCCGGGGGTTTATGTGTTTCCCGGCGGCGCCGTCGATGCCGAGGATCGTCTGCCGTGGCAGAGCGAGATCGACACTGACATCCTGCCGCCGCGCCTGATGCGCTCCGCGCGTGCCGCGCTGCGCGAGACCTGGGAGGAGGCGGGGGTATTCTTTGGCCGGCGCGGCGCTGTGACCGAAGGGCTGCGATCCGGCCCAACGGTAGCTGAGGCCTACGCTCGGGCGGGGGTTATCGCCGGGTTCGACCGACTGCGCTACGTCGGCCGCGCGATCACCCCGGCGCGGGTGTTCCGCCGCTTCAACACGCGCTTCTTTCTGGGCGACGGTAGCAACGTGATCGGCGATCCCGCGGCGACCGACGAGCTCGAAGACGTCCGCTGGCACCCGATCGGCCGGCAGGAGCTGGAGCCGTTTCGCGATGTCAGCCAATTCATGCTGGCGCGCGCCATCACGATGCGCGGCGGCGACCGTTCGCCGCCGCCGCTGTTTTATACCGTCGCCGGCAAGCGCCGGATTGGCGTGTGCCGGGAAGCGGCCGGCTAAACCCCGAGCCGCGGGATTTCGATCGCTGGGCAGCGGTCCATCACTACCTTGACGCCTCTGGCCTCCGCGCGCGCCGCGGCCGCGCCGTCGCGCACGTCGAGCTGCATCCAGATGACCTTGGCGCCGATCGCGATTGCCTCGTCGACAACCGCGCCGGCCGCTTCGCTGCGCCGGAAGATGTCGACCATGTCAATGGGTTCTTTGATATCCGCGAGGCGCGCGTAGACCCGCTCGCCGTTGATCTCGCCGCCCGCCGCGAACGGATTGACCGGAATGCAGCGATAGCCATGACGCTGCAGGAAACCCATCACGCCGTGGCTCGGCCGGTTGGGCCGCGGGCTCGCGCCGACCACGGCAATCGTTTTGGCACCCACCAGGATGTCGCGCAGATAGGCGTCGGGATAGCTGGCGTCGTGATCCATGGCGCGCTCAGGCGAAGGCGGCGCGGATGCGGCCCCAATCCTCGATCGCGTGCTCTTGGCCAGGCACGATCTGAATCGCGACCTCACTGTAGCCTGCCGCCGCGAAGCCCGCGAGCGTCTCCTTGATCTCGGCCTCGCTGCCGGTGATCGTCGTCGCGCGGATGAGATCGGCGGTCACAAAGCGGCGCTCCTCGGGCTTGACGAACATGAGGTGCCCGCGATGGTTTTCGAGGTAATGCGCGCCTTGCGGCCGGAAACTCCGCGCGGTTTCGACATAGGCGGCGATCGTGCCGGCAAGCGCTGGGGGCATCTGCGCCATCGGCGGAAAGCCGCCGAGCACCTGGTCGGCGGCGCGATGCAGCAGCATCGCGGCGCGCGGCCCCGCCTGCGCGACGACACGGTCGGAATCGCGCGCCTCGCCGTCGCGCAGCACCGCGCCGCCGGTCAAGACGACGCTGTCGAGCGCCTCGCGCTTGTGGCCGACCTCGCGCCACAGCCCTTCCATCTCGCGCATGCCCACCGTGGCGCCCGCGACATCGCCGCCAGTGTTGATCCAGCCGGCGGCGAGCTTCGCCGTCAGCGCGCGAGCGCGCGGTCCGGTCGCGGCGATGTAGAGCGGTACGGGGTCGCGTGTGTTGATGAGGCCCAGCTCCGGGTTCAGCAGGCGAAGGAGGCGCTTCTTGCCCTCGATCTGGGCCTCGACGGTCTCATCGGCCAGCAGCGCCCGGACGACGCGGATGTATTCCTCCATGTCGGCGAGCTTCACCGCGCCCAGCCCCATCGCGCGCCGCCCGGTAAAGCCGGTGCCCACGCCGAAATCGATCCGCCCCGGCGCGAGCTTGTTCAATGAGGCAAAGGCATTGGCGGCAACCGTGGCGAGCCGGTTCGACGGGATCAGGACGCCGGTGCCGAGCCGGATCGTCGTGGTTTTGAGCGCCGCCGCCGCCATCGCGACAAACGGGTCGGCCGACAGCATCTGCGTGTCGTAGAACCAGGCGCGGGCGAACCCCAGCTCCTCGGCGCGCCGCACCAGCTTCCACGAGGTGGCGTCGGTCGGAATGGCGATCGCGAAACGCATGAGCTACCCCCGCACCGCCGGAGCTGGCGTGAAGCGCCGTAGATAACATTTTACCGCGAGAGACGCCGAGGAAACGCAAAGGACGCGAAGCAATCTGTGAGCCGTTGCGGTCTCAGCGCTATCTTTGAGACCTTGGTGGTGAAAATTTGGGTAGTGGGTCAGTCTGAATTTGGAGGGCGCCGGCCAGAGACCAATTGGATATGCAGGTCTTGAGCGATAATCCGCCGCGCAAATTCTGCTTGATCGGGTCGAATGATCTTGGCGATTAGCAATTCATCCACTGATGACTCGGCAGCAAAGTCACACCAATGCAAGTCAGCTTTGTTTCGCTCTTCGTCGATCATGCGGCCTGACCCACTATCAAAATTTGTTGGCGCTACGCGCCGCTCTGATTACCGCTTCGAGAACTGGAAGCTGCGGCGGGCCTTGGCCTTGCCGTATTTCTTGCGCTCGACGACGCGGCTATCGCGGGTGAGAAAGCCGCCCTGCTTCAGCACCGGGCGTAGTCCCGGCTCGTAGAAGGTCAGCGCACGGCTGATGCCGTGTCGCACCGCGCCGGCCTGGCCGGAAAGCCCGCCGCCCGAAACCGTGCACCACACGTCGAACTGGCCGAGCCGGTCGCAGCTCACAAACGGCTGGTTGATCAGCATGCGCAGGACAGGTCGCGCGAAATAAATCGGGCTGTCGCGGCCATTGACCTCAATCTTGCCATTGCCGGGGCGGATCCAGACGCGAGCCACCGCGTTCTTGCGCTTGCCAGTGGCGTAGGCGCGGCCTTGCGCGTCGAGCTTGGGCTGCACGTCGGTCGGCGCGACCACGGGGACGACCGGAGCCGCGGACGTCGGCGTCTGGCGCTGCGCCGCGCCGATTGCCTGACGCAGGCTGCCCAGACCCTGAAAGGTCTGCGACGCGCGCGCCGGACGCGCTGGCCGTTCCGGGGTCTCTTCTTCCGGCGTCTGGTCTTCGGTTTCGTCGGCCATGCTCAAGCTCTCACATTCTTGCGGTTCATGCCGGCGATATCGAGCGCCTCGGGCGATTGCGCGGCATGCGGATGTTCGGGGCCGGCGTAGACCCGGAGATTGCCCATGACCTTGCGGCCCAACGGTCCCCTCGGCACCATGCGCTCAACGGCCTTTTCGATGACTCTCTCGGGGTGCTTGCCGTCAAGGATCGCACCCTTGCTGCGGCCCTTGATGCCCCCCGGATAGCCGGTGTGCCAATAGAAGATGCTCTGCGACCGCTTGTTCCCGGTGAGCTGCACCTTTTCGGCATTGACGACGACGATGTTGTCGCCGCAATCCATGTGCGGGGTGTAGCTCGGCTTGTGCTTGCCGCGGAGGCGCATCGCGATGATCGAGGCAAGCCGGCCAAGCACCAGCCCGTCAGCGTCGATCAGCACCCATTTCTTGTCGATATCGGAGGGCTTGGCGGAAAAGGTTTTCATCACGGGCTCGGGCTATCCTCTATCCCGCCACCGGCGGCGCGGAGGCGTTCGTTTAGGGCAATCTTGATTGCAAAACAATAGGCTTTTGCTTGAGGTAAAATGATACCTCGATCCGAAAGGATAAGGAAAGCTGCCGGATACGGCGCCGCGTGGTATGGTTCGGTGCGTGCGGCAAACCGGACCAGGGGATGAAGTCACAGATCATCGCAGGCGCTTTGTTCGCGACGGGATTTCTGATCCTCGGCGTGCTGACGGCGAACCTGATGGCGCCGCCGGAGCCAAAGCCACAGGCGCAGGTTCCACCGGCAAACCCGTCACCGAGCCGCAGCGGTTTTTCGAGCGATGCTGTTTTGGGGAGTGGCGGACCCGCTCAACCGGCCGCGCAGTCCTATCCGGCGGCTATGCCGCCGACCCATGCCCCCGCCGCGGCGTCGCTGAAGCCGGGAATGGCCCTGCCGGTGCCCGGTGTCGCTCCGCCCATGCCGAGCTTGTCGAGCGCCGGCATGCCAGGCATGCCCTCGGGCGGCGGCGGAGCGTCGGGTGCATCAAACCCAATGAACATCTCGGCGCCGTCGGCTATTCCCGCGCCACGTCCGTCGAATATCGAGCCGACAAACTCGGTGCCGGTCATCCAGCCGACCGATCTCGGCACACAGACCAGCCCGACCGCGGCCAAGCAACACCAGTAGGGCAACCCATAGAGGCGACGATGAGCCTTGCCGAAAAGATCGATGAACCTTTGCTCATCGAGGAGCGTGACGAGCAGGGCGTGCTGCGCCTGACGATGAACCGGCCGGCGGCGCGCAATGCACTGTCTATGGCGCTGATGGCGGCAATCATCGACGCGCTCGGGCGCGCCGACGCCGACCGCGAGACGAGGGTCGTGGTCATCGCCGGGTCGGGGGTTGGGTTCTGCCCCGGCCACGATTTGCGCGAGATGCGGCAGGATCCGGGCCGCGAGGCCTATGCGCGTATCTTCGAGCGCTGCAGCGACATGATGCAGAAGATTGTGCGTCTCAAAAAGCCGGTCATCGCGGAGGTGCACGGCATCGCCACCGCCGCCGGCTGCCAGCTGGTGGCGAGTTGCGACCTCGCGGTCGCGAGCGAAGACGCGACATTTGCTACGTCTGGGATCAATGTCGGGCTCTTCTGCTCGACGCCGATGGTGGCGCTGAGCCGGGCTGTCGGGCGCAAGGCGGCGATGGAGATGCTGCTGACCGGCGATTTTATCGACGCGCCGACGGCGAAGGCGCTGGGGCTCATCAACCGGGTCGTGCCGGCAAGCGGATTGCGCGTGGCGACCGACGCGCTCGCGCACAAAATCGCCGGAAAATCCATGGCGGCGATCGCGCTTGGCAAGACCGCGTTCTACCGCCAGATCGAGGTGGATCTCACGGCCGCCTACGCCTACACGAACGACGTGATGATCGAGAACATGCAAGTCCACGACGCCGAGGAAGGCATCGACGCCTTTATCCAAAAGCGCAAGCCGGTGTGGCGGGACGAATAGCCGGCGGCACGCGATGCAGTCAGCGGCCTTATTTGCCGAGGCGCTGCGGCATTATCAGAACGGCCGGCTCGGCGATGCTCTTCAGCTTTGCCAGCGTGTCCTTGCATCCGCCCCCAACCATATCGACGCGCTGCACCTGACCGGCTTTATCCGCCTGCAGACTGGCGAGCCTCAGGCCGCAGTGGAGATGCTGCGGCGGGCGATCGCGGTCAGCGACCGGGTCTCCGACCTGCACAACACGCTTGGCGAGGCATTGCGTGCGTTGGGCCGTGTCGACGAGGCGATCGCGCATTACCGGCGGGCCATCGCGCTGACCCCGAGCGACGCGGCGAGCCATGGCAGCCTTGGCAACGCCTTTCTGCAGCAAGACAAATTCGCCGAGGCCGCCGACGCCTATCGCCGGGCGATCGGATTTGCCGGCAACGACCCGGCGCTACATTACAATCTCGGCAACGCGCTGACTGCTATGAGCCGCCTCGACGACGCGGTCGTGGCCTACCGCCGGGCGCTGGAGCTCGCCCCGCATTATGCCGAGGCGCACAACAATCTCGGCAATGTTCATCGGACGCGAGGCGAGCCCGAAGAGGCGATCGCCTGCTATCGCCGTGCGCTGACCGCGGCACCGAACTTCGCTCTCGCGCATCGTAATCTCGGCTCGATGCTGATGGCGCAAGGTCAAGCCGCTGGAGCGGTGGCAGCTTTCCGGCGGGCCGTTGCCCTCGCGCCGCAATTTGCCGAAACCTATTGCGACCTCGGTGCCGCGCTGCGCGCCCAGGGCGACGCGAAGGCGACCGAGGAGGCCCTGGGCTGTTATGAGCGGGCGCTGGCGCTCAAGCCCGATTTTGCCGACGCCTTGGCGCATCGCGGCGAATTGCTGCGCGATATCGGCCGCTTCGAGGAATCCGCGCGCGACATGGCGAGGCTCTTCGCGACTCAGCCCGATTACGATTACGCCGCCGGAGCCTTTCTTTACTCGAAGCTCCTGTGCTGCGATTGGCGCGACTATGAGCGCGACGTCGCGCGGATTGCCGACGATATCGTCGCCGGAAGGCGCGCTGCCGTTCCGTTCATGCTCGCGGCGTTCTCGAATTCCCCGGCGGTCATGCTGCGCGCCGCGCAAATCTTCGCCAGCGATGAGCGCGCTGGCGCGAGGGGCGGGCACTGGTCCGGCAAGCGTTATTCGCACGACAGGATCAGAGTCGCCTATCTATCCGCCGACCTGCGCCAGCACGCGGTCGCCTACCTGATCGCGGGCGTGTTCGAGGTGCACGACAAGTCTCGCTTCGAGACGATCGCGGTCTCGTTCCGCCCTGCCGACGACACGATGCAGGCCCGGTTGCGGCCGATGTTCGACCGCTTTCTCGACGTCCAAGACAAAAGCGACGGCGAGGTGGCGCGGCTGCTCGGCGAGCTGGAGGTCGATATCGCCGTCGATCTGATGGGCTACACCCAGGGGATGCGGCCAGGCATCTTGGGGCGCCGGCCGGCGCCAGTGCAGGTCAATTATCTGGGGTATCCGGGGACGATGGGCGCCGCGCATATCGATTATATCCTGGCCGACCGCTTCGTTATACCCGAGGGCCAAGAGGCATCTTACGCGGAGCAAATCGTCTATCTGCCGGA
Source organism: Allostellaceae bacterium (assembly GCA_035319545.1). Lineage (GTDB taxonomy): Bacteria > Pseudomonadota > Alphaproteobacteria > ATCC43930 > CGMCC-115725 > DATARH01. Next base: position 18,659 of record DATHCK010000069.1, read on the forward strand.
TTGTTTTCAGGCCAATGACAGCAAGCGGCAGATCGGCGAACGGGCGCCCTCACGCGCGGAAGCTTTGCTTCCGGAGCAAGGATTTGTGTTCTGCTCGTTCAACAACACGCTCAAGATCGCCCCGCCTGTCTTCGACGTCTGGATGCGGCTCCTCGCGCGGATCGAAGGCAGCGTCTTGTGGCTGTTGCAGGACAACGAGATCGCGGCGCGCAATCTGCGCGCCGAGGCGTCGCGGCGTGGCGTCGCGCCGGAACGGCTGGTTTTTGCGCCGCGCGTTCCGCTAGCGGATCATTTGGCGCGGCATCGCCTCGCCGATCTGTTTGTCGACACGCTTCCCTACAACGCCCACACCACGGCGAGCGACGCGCTGTGGGCGGGGTTGCCGGTGCTGACCTGCAGCGGGTCGAGTTTCGCGGGGCGGGTCGCGGGAAGCCTGCTTCACGCAGTCGGGCTGCCGGAGCTCGTCACCGACACGCTCGAGGACTACGAGGAGGTGGCGCTCGCATTGGCCGAGGACCGAGTGAGGCTCGGCACCATCAGGGCGAAGCTCGCGCGCAACCGCGACACTTTCCCGCTGTTCGACACCGCGCGTCTATGCCGCCATATCGAAAGCGCCTACGAGACGATGGTCGCGCGTCACCGGCGCGGCGAGCCGCCTGCCAGCTTCGCGGTCGAAAGGATCGCTCGCTAGATTGGCATCCCCACCTCCGACTGCGCGAGGCGGCCGTCGGGCAGCACGTGGCGGTATTTGTCGAGGTTCATCGTCATCCGCTTCATCAGGCGCCTCGCGCCAGGGTCGAAGGGCGTGCGGCGATGCATCGTAAAGCCGTTGTCCCACACGACCAGGTCACCGACCTGCCACTGATGGGCATAGACGAACGCGTCGCGCGTCGCGGCGTCGTAGACCTCGTCGAGCAGCGCCATGCCCGAGGTGACGTCCATGTAGTCGATGCCGGTCGTCGTCGTCGAATCGAGATAAAGCGAGCGTTGGCCGGTCTCGGGATGTGCGCGCACCAGCGCATGGGTCACCGGGGGGGTCTTGCGTCGCGCCTCCTCGGAAATCTGCGAGTCGCTCTCGCGGCCGTAGCCGGCAAGGCGCTTGGCGTAATCGAAAATGCCGCGTTTGCCGGTGATCTTGGCACGCAGCGGGCGCGGCAGCCCGGCATAGGCGGCGCGCAGATCGACCCAGAAGGTTTCGCCGCCTTCAGGCGGCAGCTCGAGCGCATAAAGCGCCGCACCGGTCGCCGGCGTCTCCATATAGGACTGGTCGGAGTGCCATTGGAGCTCGCCGTCGCCGAGCCCGCCGATGTTGCGCCCGAGCCCATCCTTGAGGTTGGAGAGCACCGTTACTTCGGGCACTGCGGGCGAGGCCCAATCGCTGCGCACGGTGCGCTCCAGCGGCCCGAACAGCGCGCAGAAATCCGCGAGCTCATGTTCGGCCAGCGCCTGGCGGCGGAACACCAACACGCCGTAGCGCGAATAGAGGTCGCGCAGCGCCGCTGCGTCGTCGTCGTCGAGCGCCTCCCACAAACGGAGGCCAACGACCTCCACCGCCAGGGTCGGGTGCAGCGCGCGGGTTTCGAGCGTCATGGTCATGTCCTCGAACAATCGCGTCGATGATCCACGTCCGGCCGGCCGAGGCAAGAGCCAACCCGCCAGGACGCGTTCAAGGCCGGCGGCTTGCTGATTGCGCATCTTTTGTATTAAACAGCCGGCGGTTGATCCATCTCAGCGCCGCTTGCTGCGGTGCGGGGCGGGGGCGATGCCGCGCATCACGATCTCTTATCGCCGCGAGGATTCCGGCGTCATCACCGGCCGTATTTTCGACCGGCTGGTGGCGCGCTATGGCCGCGATTCGATCTTCCGCGACATCGACAACATCCCGCTCGGCGTCGATTTCCGCCAGCATATCAACCATGTGCTCGACCAGAGCGACATCGTGCTGGCAATCGTCGGGCCGCAATGGATCGGCCCGCGGCGCGGGCAAAGCCGGCTAGCCAACGAGGCCGATCCGGTGCGGGTCGAGATTGAGGCGGTGCTGCGCCGCGATGTGCCGCTGATCCCCGTGCTGGTCCTGCGCGCGAGCATGCCGCAAATCACCCAGCTGCCCGATTCGCTCAGGGATTTCGCCTATCGCAACGGCATTCAGGTCGATTCCGGCCAGGATTTTGACCAGCATATCGGCCGGCTGATCCGGGCGATGGACACGATGATCGAGTCGAGCGCGACGGACAAACGGCCAGCGTCCGGCACCGGCTTCGGGGCGCAAATACATCTGACCGTCGATGCGCTCCAGGAGCCGACGGAATTGTTGGCTCCGGCAGTGCCCGTGTCAGCGCCTCCCGCACCGGTCGCGGCACCGGCGCCACGACCTGTCGCGCCACCGCCGCCGGCAGTCGTGCGCGAACCCGCCGCCCCGCACCCGGCCCCCGCGCCACACTCGCCCGCCGTGCGTGGCGGCGGCCATCGCGCGCTGATCGCCGCGATCGCCGGCCTCGCCATCGGCGCCGCGGTCGCTTACGGCGTTTCGGTCGTCTTGCGGCCAGTGCCGTCGGGTGATGCCGACAGGGAGATTGTCGGATTGCGCGCCGACCTTGCCAGCGCCAGGAAACAGGCGGCCGAAGCCCAGGATGCGCGCGACTCGGCCAATCGCCAGGCGACGCTGACGAGCGGCCGGCTCGCCGATGCCGAGGCGCGCGCCGACAAGGCCGAGGCCGACCTTGCCAGTGCGAAAAAGACTGAGGGCGCGCAGCAGACGCAGATCGATCAGCTGACCGCGCAACTCAACGCGTTGCGCGGCGCGTCGGCAGCTCCCGCCGCGGCTTCGCCGGCGGCCGCCCCACCGCCCGCGAGCGCGGCCGAGATGGAGCTGACGACGGACCAGAAACGCGAGCTGCAACGGGCGCTGCGCGTGCTCGGGCTCTACCAGGGCGACGCCGATGGCGGCTTCGGCGCGGGCACGCAAGAGGCGATCCGGCAATTCCAGTCCTTCGCCGGCACGCCGCAGACCGGCACGCTGACCGCGTCCGAACACAAGATGCTGCTGTCCATGGGGCAGGGCCTGTCGGCGCTGCTCGACCAGCCGGCGACCTCGCCGGAGGGCGTTGCAGCGGCGTCGATCAAGGGCGGCGACCAGCGCTACGCGCGAGCCTGGAACTACGACAACGGCAAGGGCGTGCGCGCCGACCCGGCGGAGGCCGCGTATTGGTACGCGCTCGCCGCGAGCGATGGCAACGCCAAGGCCTATACCAATCTCGGCACGCTGGTGGCGCAGGGCTGGGCCGGCACCAAGGCCGATCCGGCGGGCGCGCGCCTGTTGTGGTGGGGGGCGTCGGCGCGCGGCGAGGCGATCGCGATGTACGACCTCGGCGTGCTCTACGAGCGCGGCATCGGGGTCACCGCGGACACGGGCCTGGCGCGCGCCTGGTATCAGCGCGCCGCCGACCACAACCACCCCGACGCACGCGCCGCGCTAAAGCGCCTCGGCGGCTAATTCCGCCGGTCTCTTACTTCTTCCGGCCGGACCACTGGCAGTTAAACCCGATCGCCGGGATGACCGTGCCGCCCATCGCGGTCGGCGAATCGACCGTGCCTTGCCACACGACGTGGTTGAGCGGCGGGTTGGCCTCCAAATGCACGGTCTTGCCCGATACCCAGCCGGTCACCGTCACCGGGATGATGCCATCGCTGCCGGACACCGTGTACTGCTCCGATCCGGTTGGGCTGAACGTCAGATCGCCACCGGGATCGAGCGGGCAGTTCGACCAGAAATGCCATACCCCGGCCAGTGACGGCGCCGGAGGTGGAGGCGGAGGAGCCGGCGCTGGCGCGGGGGTCGCCGGCACGGTGTTGACGGTCGGCGGTAGCTCCTCGTCCTGCTGTTGCGCACGCGGGTGTGGCGCCGGTCGGGCGATCGGCGGTGCTGGGCCGGGCGCCGACTGGAACGGGCTTTGCGCCATCGCCGGAAGCGCCGCGACGAGCGCGGCGGCGACCAGCGGAAAGAGGGGCGAGAAGCGGCGCCTCATTGGCTCGACAGCCGGTCGGGGGCGGGGCCTTGATAGGCAGGGTGCAGGCCAGTGATATTGATGTTGAAGGTTCCCGCGTTGTCGCTGAACACGCAGTCATTGGTGCCGAGCAGCAACTGCGTCGCACCCGTCGGCACCTTGACGGTCAGCGGGCCGTCGCCGATCGCGAACGGGCGCCCGACAATATTCCCGCCGGCATCGGCAAAGGTTCCCACCAGCTCGACGATATAGATCGGGTATGGGGTCATGTACTGGCTCGGCACGCCGCCCTGCAGCCCCCAGCCATCGTCGCCCTTAAAGGCAGGGTCGCCCCGGGCATCAACATAATCGTTGCCCCAGAAGGTGCTGGCGGTGACCTTCCCCGAGATATAGCGCACCATCAGCGGGTCGCCGGGATGGAAGCGGAAATGTGCGGAATCGACCATGGTGGGCGGCGCGCCGTCCTGCACTCCAAACTTGAACCCCGCATTCAGCCCGCCACTTCGCCATTGCCACGGCATCTGGCTGCCGTTGACCGTGTAGGGGAGCGTCACCTCGAGCGGCTTTGGCGGCGGCGGAGGCGTCTGCGTGGGGGCGGTCGGCGCGTTGAGATCGGGCTCCTCCGGCTCGGCGCGTGACGGCGGCGCCGCGCGTGGCGCGGGCCGGACCACCGGCGCCGGGCCGGGCGCCGACTGGAACGGGTTCTGCGCCCATGCCGCGCTGTCCGCCGCCAAGAGCGCCGCACTCATCGCCAGGCCGAAAATTGCTGAGCCGCGCACCGCCTTTGTCCCCCGGCACGTCGCCCGTCATCCTGAACCATCAAGTAGCACGCCGTCGGGCTTGCACCAATAAAAAGGGGGCGGGATGCCGATCCACCGTTGCCGGGACCATGGCGCCGGTGCGTAATCGCTGAGGCGATCGCGGATTTGGTTTATGCTCCGGTTGCCATGGGACGGGTCTGCGCCTTAGCCATCGGATGGCTGCTGCTCGCGGCGGCACCGGCCGTCGCACAAAGCAACGACCCCTTCCGCGAAACGGCCCCGCCGCAGGCGGGCGCGCCGGCACCGACGCTGCCGCACCCGCGGCCTGCCCTAGGGGCGGAGCCCGCCGCGCCGTCGCCTCAGCCCGGCCTCGCACTTGCGCCAGCTCTGCCTGCGGCGGCGCAAGTCTGGGCGCGGGTGCGCGAGGTCGCGCAGGGGCAAGGCATTGCCGTACCGCTCGCCAGCAGCCCACCCTTTGACGTCGCGGGAACGCCGCCGCAATACCGCGCGCTGCTCGGTGCCTGGGGCCCCGGCGCCTGGCAAGGGGGCACCGCCGGCAGCAAGATCATCCTTGTCGTGCAATCGGTTGATGGCGACGGCAACGTCAAAGGCATAATCGGCACGAACTCCGGCGGAGATGGCTGGTTCAATTTTACCGCTCGGTTCACGGGTGATCGCTTCACTGTTCACTTTCAGCAGAGCTATTACAAAAGCGGTTATATGGCGGGGGCAGAAGTCGCTGCGGACAATTACTGGCCGTTCGTGTTTTACCCGGACGGGAAACTCTCCGGATCGCGCGACAATGGAGCGTCGAGCGTCGTGCTCCCCAGGTTGCAGTGATCTATAGGCCTCAAGCGCGAATAATCACTGAGCGGGATCGCGTACTCGGTTTATGCTTCTACCGTCATGGCACGCTATGGCTGCTTTGCCATCGGATGGCTGCTCCTCGCCGCGGTGCCGGCCGCCGCGCAGAGCAATGACCCGTTCCGCGAAGCCACGCCACCGCAACCGCAGCCGGTAGCTCCGGCACCGCTGCCGCCGCGGCCGCGCCCGGCTCCCGAGCCGGAGCCGGTTGTCGCTCCGGCGCCGCCGCCTCAGCCGGCCGTCGCCCCCGTTTCCACGCTGCCGTCGGCCGCGCAAATCTGGGCAAGGGTGCGCGAGGTAGCGCAGGCCGAGAGCATTGCCGTGCCGCTGGCGAGCAGCCCGCCCTTCGACCAGGCCGGAACGCCGGCTCAGTTTCGCGCCCTGCTCGGCGCCTGGGGGCCGGGAACTTGGCAGGGTGGGTCTGCCGGCGAGAAGATGGTTCTTGTCATTCAGTCAGTCGACAGCGACGGAGCGATGCACGGGGTCGTCGGAAAGAGCGCGGGCCCCCCGTTTCCCGCGGCTTGGTCGATGGCAACCGGCACGACAGGAACCGGACGCTTTGTTCTGAAGGGGATATTTCTCGGAAGCAACCCGCCCGGCGCCAATAATCTGGTCGCTAGCCGGCCGTTGGAGTTCGCGTGGGCTTTCGAGTTCCGCGCGGACGGGAAGCTTTATGGATCGCGCGACAATGGAGCATCCACCGTCGTGCTCGCGAGATTGCAGTGATGTCTGGGCCTCAGGCGTGAATAATTGCTGAGAGAGATCGCGTACTCGGTTTATGCTTCTACCGTCATGGCACGCTACGGGTGCTTCGTCATGGCCGGTTTGTTGCTCGCCGGGACGCCGGCGAGCGCACAAAGTAACGATCCTTTCCGCGAAGCCACGCCACCACCGCCAGCAGGCGCTCCGGATCCGGCACCACCACGCCCGCGCCCGGCTCCTGAACCGGAGCCGGTTGTCGCTCCGACGCCGCCGCCTCAGCCGGCCGTCGTTCCCGTTCCCACGCTGCCATCGGCCGCGCAAATCTGGGCAAGGGTGCGCGAGGTAGCGCAGGCCGAGAGCGTCCGAGTGCCGCTCGCCAGCAGCCCACCTTTCGATGTTGCGGGCACGCCGCCGCAACACCGGCCGCTGCTTGGCGCGTGGGGACCGGGCACCTGGCAGGGGAGTCCTGCCGGCGACAAAGTGGTTCTCGTCATCCAATCGGTTGATGGCGATGGAAACGTTAGGGGCGTGATCTGCACCACCTCTGGCCCAGGCGACTGGTCCAATTTCACTGCACCGCTCACTGGTAATCGCTTCACCGTTCACTTTCAGCAGAGCTACTCCGCGCTTGCGGGCAATGGCGCGGGAACACGAGGCTTTACCGACAATTCCTGGACGTTCGAATTTCACGCCGACGGGAGATTGTCGGGGTCGCGGGGCAATAGCACCTCGACTGTCGTGCTGCAGCGGCTGCAATGAGCACACCGCGTCAGGAAGCCATCGCCAAGCTCCTGAGGAACCGCGACTTGCCGATCTTCGTAGCTTTGTATTAAACACCAGGCAGTTGAAATGGTCGGCCGGTCGCCGGCCCGAGAACTTTGCGATGCCGCGAATAACGATTTCGTATCGGCGCGACGATTCCGGGGTGATCACCGGCCGCATCTTTGACCGGCTGGCGGCGCATTACGGCCGCGAAGCGGTGTTCCGCGATATCGACAATATTCCGCCCGGCGTCGATTTCCGCCAGCACATCGCCAAGGTGCTCGACGAAAGCGACATCCTGCTGGCCATTGTCGGGCCGCGCTGGCTCGGCGCGCGCGGCGGGCAAAACCGTCTCGACGACGAGGCCGACCCGGTCCGGCTCGAGATCGAGACCGGGTTGCGCAAGGAGATGCCGGTGATCCCGGTGCTGGTGCTGCGCGCGGCGATGCCGCGCGTCGGACAGCTCCCCGACACGGTCAAGGATTTTGCGTATCGCCACGCCGTGCAGGTCGATGCTGGTCAGGATTTCGATATCCATTCCGCGCGCCTGATCCGCGCGATGGATCGCATCCTCCGGCAGCAGGGCGTGGCGGCGCCGGGTGGTGACGTCGGCGAACCTCCGACGCCCTCGGAGCTGGCGCCACCGCCCGATGAGGACGATGAGCCGCTGGCCGACGCGCCCTACGCGGCCGTTGTCGAGACGCCGCCGCGGCCGGAGCCCGTCGTCGTCGCGCCCGCGGCGGTCGTTGAGCGCGTCGCTCCCGCCCCGCCGCCGGTCGCGCGCGAGATCATCGCACCCGCGACCGAAAAACGGCGCGGCGGCATGGTCATGGGCGCGATGGCGGGCCTCCTGGTGGGCGCCGCGCTGGGCGTGGGGACGCTCGTCATGCTGCGGCCGTCGGCGCCACCCGATGTCGTGGCTCTGGCGACGGCCAAGGAGGCTGCGGAGTCCAAGGCGCTGACCCTGCAGGCCGAACTCACCGCGGCACAGAAGAAGCTCGAAACCGCGCAAAGCAGCCTCGACACGGTGCAGATGCAGGCGGCCGACGCCAACAGGCGTCTGCAAGATCTCCAAACGACGGCCGACCAGACGCAGAAAGCCCTCGCCGCGCAACAGGATATCGCGACAAGAGCGAAGGCGCAGGTCGACCAGTTGACCGCACAGGTCAAATCGCTGGGTGACCAGCAGGCGCGCGCCGACCAGGACGAAAAGACCCTCGCCGCGCAGAAATCGGCGGCGGCCGACGCCGCTGCGAAGCTGGCGCAGGCGCAGGATCAGGCGAAAACGGCGAGCGGCCAACTCGTCCAGGCGCAGGACCAGGTCAAGGCGCTGGGTGACCAGCTCGCGACGGAGAAGAAGGCGCACCAGGACGCGCTCGACCAGGTCGCCAAGCTCGACGGCCAGGTAAAGACGTTGCAGGCGCAGATCGCCGCCGCGCCGGCGGCGGGCGCTCAGCCGGGCCAGGCGGCCGTGACGGCCGCCGTACCCACGCCCCCGCCGCCGGACGACTCGGGGTGGAGCGCCGACCAACGCAAGCAGGCGCAGGCCGATCTGGTGGCGGTCGGCTATTTGCAAGGGACGGCCGACGGTAATTTCGGCGCAACGACGCGGGCCGCGATCAAACAGCTGCAATCGCTGACCGGCGAAACCGAGACCGGGGTGATGACCGATGCCGAGGCTTCTGCGCTGCACGATGTGGCGCAGCGCCTCACGGCGTTGCTCAACCGTGGCCAGACCTCGCCCGACGGCGTCCCGGCCGCGGCAGTCAAGGGCGCGCCGGCGTTCTACCAGCGCGCGTGGTCGGCCGAGAAAGGCAGCAACGGCGCGTCCGACCCGGCCGAGGCGATCTATTGGTATGGGCTGGCCGCCGCGGCTGGCGACGGCAAGGCGCTGACCAATCTCGGCACGCTGCTAATCCGCGGCCAGGGCATCGCCAAGCCCGACGCCGATGGCGCCACGGTGCTGTGGCAAGCGGCGGCGGCGCGCGGTGAGGTGACGGCGATGTTCAATCTCGGCGCGATGTACGAGCACGGCGTCGGCATCGCGCCGGACCTCGACAGGGCAAAGGCCTGGTACGAGCGCGCCTCGGCGCGCGGCGATCCGGGCGCGAAGGCGGCGCTGAAGCGGCTCGGCGGCTAGGACACGCCGTGGTGATCGCATCACCGCTGGATTACACCTGAACCAAAGGCCCGCCGTTGCTATGCTGCGTGCTGTGATGCGTCGCCTGGTTGCGATCCTGATCGGCTTTCCGCTCCTTCTTGCGCTGCCGGCCGCGGCGCAGAATTCCGACCCTTTTCACGAGGTGGCGCCACCGCCACCACCGACGCCGGGCGAGGACCCGTTTCAGATGGCGCCGGCCGATCCGGCCCCCGCGCCGAAACCCGCCCCGCCTCGACCCCGCCCGGCGCCGGAACCCGAGCCGGTTGCCGCACCTCCACCGCCACCGCCGCCTCCCGCGCCGGCACCCAACGCCAAGTGCTTCACCTTCAACAACAAGCAATTCTGCGAGTAGCATGACATGGCCCGGTCTTGCAGCAGCACCGCGATCAGAACCGCCTCAAGGGCAATTTCAGCATCCGTCTTTTTGCTCATCGCCGCTGCTGGCGCGGCGTTGAGCGACGATCTGAAGGGCTATTCGATCGAGGCGACGTATACCGTGCATCTCGATCCGGGGGTCGTTGTTGCCGGCAGGATGCCGCCGCACGGCCTCAACCCCGTGCTGCATCACGACAAGATCTACGTCAGTGTCCTAGGCAACGTCTTCGTCTATTCAGATGCGAGCAGCGGCAACTTCGCGTCGCACGGCGGCGACGAGACACAGCTTGATCAGGCGAAATCCCTCTCCCGTGATCGCATGCGAGCCTGGACCGTAGAGGGGAGCCGCCTCCTCAGGGTCCAACAAGTGATCGAGGGGATCATCGTCGAGACGTTCGCTGTCGACCCCGGCAAAACAGCCTGCATCGTATCGTATGAACTGCACCCCGACGCCAAGACAAACCGCACAGTGATGGAAACGTTAAGCGGCGTATCGGTCGAGGTAAAAGCCATCAACGCTAGCTCCCCGACTTGTACCGTCCGGAAGGGAAACCTCTTCGCGACCGACCAATAACTGGTAATTACGCAAATAAAGCTGGTGCGCGACAAAAGCCGCCGGTTGAGTATGATGTGCCACTATGAAGCTAGCCGGCGCATTTTTCCTGAGCCTCGGGCTTCTCACGGCGTTCCCTGCCGCGGCGCAAGAGGCCGACCCGTTCCGCGAAGCGGCGCCGCCACCGCCGATGGCGCTTCCGGAGCAGCAGGCGGTCGCGCCGGCCCCGCCGCCCAAACCGCGGCCCGCGCCCGCGCCGGAGCCCCAGGCCGAGCCTGTCGTGGCCGCGCCGCCGCCCCGGGCACCGCCGTCAGCGCCGAAATATGACGGCGTCTATACCGGTGAAGCTACCCGATCGGTCAGTGCCAGCGGGCGCTGCGTGGAGCCTTCGTTTACCAAGACCATGACCGTCAAGGACAACCAGTTTTCCTATGCGTTCGGGGGAGCCGAGAGCCTGGTGGTAACGGGGCAGATTGGTGACGATGGTTCCCTGACGGGCTTTACGAAAAGTCTGCGAGGGGGTGTCCGGGTCACCGGGAAGATCGAGGGCGGTCGGTTCAGCGGCCAAGCTATCAGCCCAGGTTGTATCCTCGACCTAAACTTCCAGAAATGAGCGATGCGAGAATTGCTGGAAAGGGCTCGCGAGTCGTTATTCTCTGCGGTGCCATGTACCGGACGGTTGCTATAGCGATCGGTTTTCTGCTCCTCGCCGGCTTGCTGGCCGCGGCGCAACAGCCCGACCCGTTCCGCTCGATTGGACCGTACTCGCCCGCGCCCCCGCCGTCTGCACCACCGAAACCCCCATCGCCAAAGCCTGTCGTGACCCCGGCGCCGCCAAGGCCACCCGCCGCGCCGCAGGCGAGCGAAGTGAGAAGCACGGCGTACCGCAATACCGAGGCGCGCGTCGCGGTCAGCTGGGATGTTGACCAGCCAAACGGCGCCGCTTGCGTCAGTAAGGCCATCCCGGATCTCGGCATTCAAACCGCTCCGACGAATGGCAATGTCGGTTTTGCCGCGACCCGGGCGCAGCCCGCCGGCTGCCCCAATATGATCGACGTGATGGGGGTCTACTACAGACCGAAGCCGGGGTTTCTTGGAGATGACCAGTTCGTTTACCGCCAACAATCCAGCGGACAAAGCTTTCTGGTCACCGTCATCGTGACGGTGGTCCCCGTGCCGGTCAAATCGCCATGACAGTCAAATAGTCTCGCTTCTTCTCAAACGAGCCCTTTTTGCTGAAACGACAGCGGCCCGCTTTCGCGGGCCGCCGGGTTCGTCGCCTGTCGTCAGATTTCAGTTGGCGTTGCCGATGACGTTGGCTTCGTGCAGCGCCTGGATCTGGTCCTTGCTCAGGCTGAGCCAGCTGGTGAAGACGTCGTCGGTATGCTGGCCGAGCTTGGGCGAAGGCAGGAGCTCGGGCGGCTTGCCATCAAAGCGCACCGGCCAGCTCTCGCATTTGAAGTCGCCGTCGGGGTGCTTCATGACCTGCATGATGCCGCGCTTCTCGAAGCTCGGATCGTTCTGCAGCTCGAGCGTATCGTGCACCGCGCCGGCCGGAACGCCGGCGGCGCCGATCAACTGCATCGCCTCTTCCTTGGTGTGGTGCTTGGTCCACTCGGCGATGATCTCGTTGATGAACCCTTCGTGCTGGTTGCGACTCTCGTTGGTGGCGAAGCGCGGGTCCTCGATCAGCTCTTCGCGGCCGATGACCTTCAACAGCCGGGTCCAGTGCTCGGGATTGGCGCGGCTGCAGAAGACATAGACGTAGTCGTTGTAGCCGAACGGCTTGCACGGGTAGATGCCGCACGGCGCCGGCGCGCCCGAGGTCGACTGCGCGCCCATGCGCGGCGCCGCGGTCTTGTTGCCCTGCTGGTTCATCACCGCGAACGAGGTGCGGATGTAGTGCATTACCGAATCCTGCATCGCGAGCTGCAGGCGGCGGCCCTTACCGGTCGACTTCTTTTCATAGAGCGCGCCGAGCACGGAGATCGCCATCAACATGCCGGTGCCGGTGTCGCCGATCGTGCAGCCGGGCTTGACCGGCGCCTGGCCGGGTTCGCCGGTGACGCTCATCGTGCCGCCCGCGGCCTGCGCGATCATGTCGAAGGCGAGCGACTTCTCGTAGGGGCTGCCCTCGCCAAAGCCCTTGACCTGGCAATAGATGATGCCGGGGTTGATCTCCTTCAGCACGTCATAGCCGAGACCCAAACGCTCGATCGTGCCGGGCGCCAGATTCTCGGCGAACACATCGGCCTTCTTGACCAGCTCCTTGACCAGCTCGACGCCCTTTGGCGACTTGAGATCGACTGTCGCCGACTTCTTGTTGGCGTTGAGGATCTTGAAATAGAACGAGTCGTGCGCCTTCCCGCTGGCCGCGGCGATGCGCCGGCCGGGATCGCCCGATTTCGGGTTCTCGATCTTGACCACCTCGGCGCCGAGCCAGGCCAAGGCCTCGGTGCAGGTCGGTCCCGCCTCGAACTGGGTCAGATCGACCACCCGAACACCCTTGAGGCATTGCAGCGCCGCAAAATTTCCGCTCATCGTTTCCCGCTCCCCGTAATGGTCCCGAAAGGGCCGCGTGCAGCACAATCGCTTGCACGAACGATACCGCAGAAACTTGTGTGACGGAAACCGCTCATTCCCGCGAAAATCGCATGTTGCCATCCCCAAACGCGGGGAGCAGGTGTAAGTCTATGGGATGACCGGCCCGCTGATCCTGCCCTACCGCAACATCCTGCCGCGCATCCATCCGAGCGCGTTTGTCGCGCCCAATGCGGCGGTGATCGGCGATGTCGAGATCGGCGCGGGCGCCAATATCTGGTTCAACGTGGTGATCCGCGGCGACGACGCGCCGATCCGCATCGGCGCCGGCGCCAATATCCAGGACGGTACGGTGGTGCACGTGACCTATGACGTGCCCGGCGGCGGCGAGCACATCCCGACGATCATCGGCGAGGGGGCGGTGGTCGCGCATATGGTGCTGCTGCACGGCTGCACGCTCGAACCCGGCGCTTTTGTCGGGATGAAGGCCTGCGTGATGGATCGCTGCGTCGTCGAGGGCGGCGCGATGGTTGCCGCTGGCGCGGTCGTGACGCCGCGCAAGCGGGTCAAATCGGGCGAGCTGTGGGCCGGCACCCCGGCGCGCTATTCCCGTGCGCTGAAGCCCGAGGAGATCGATTACATGCGCTGGGTGCCGGAGCATTACCGCCGGCTGGCGTCGGAATACGCGAATGGGCGGCCGCCGCCCTAAAAGTATTTCTTCACGTAGACCCACACGTCATGGCACGGCACCTGGCCGATCGCCACCATCCGGTCGTAGTTGGCGCGCGCCAGGTCCGGCTTGTCGGTCAGCTCGTCGTACCACAGCGCATAGAAATAGTCGGTGCAGCGCGCGCGTTCGCTTTTCACCGCGGCGAAGGTGGCCTGCATGTCGTCCTCGCTGACCGTTCCCAGCATATAGCCGGCGAAAGCGCGGTCGTCGTCATCGTCGGGCGGTATCAGCGCGATGACCTTGTGCAACAGAGCTTCTTGGCGGTCGCCGCGGCTCAACCGGTAGAGGAACTCGTCGAATTCGAACGTCGCTCGATTACAGGCATTCTTGTTTTTCTGCTGCGCCGCAAGCCGATCGAGAAGCGGGTAGGCCTTTGTCACCCACTGGATCTCGTCGTCACCGGGCCTCCTTGTCCCGGTGAAGTAGACGATCGCCGCGATGCCCTCGGCGGAATACACACCGGCGCAGCTGAAATTCGTACCGGTATTGAAGACGCGCGTGTGCAGGTCGAGAGCCTGTTTGTAATCGACGGGCTGCCCGTCTTCCCCGGTGATGCTCGCGACGGCGATGATGTTCATGCAGCCGGCGTGGTTGCGCGCCGCGCATTTGATCCAGTAGGCATAGGCGCCTGGCGTGTCGTCGAGCGAGTTTTTGGCGATCCCGCCGGCAAGATATTCGGTATTGGCAATGGTGACATCCCAGGTCGGGAGGTCGCGGTTGCCGGCGATCACCGTGTCGAAATCGCTCAGTGTCGCGTGAGCGAGATCCGCGTCAAGCTTGCTGCCTTTTTTGACGCGGATGCTGTTGATGAGCTGGCGCCCCCAGCCGCGGTAGTAGAACGCGGCGAGCCGGGGGTCGCCAGTGAGCGCGTCGTTGTCGATCAGCGTCGTCAGGCTCGCCACATCGTTTGAGACATTCTCGGCGACGCTAAGATCGTAGTTGCGCGCCCGCTCCCATGCCTGGGTGATGTCAGTTCGGGCGGCTTGCAACTGAGATGTCGCATCCGCCCAGGCTGCCGATGCCGAGACCAGCCAAAGAAATGCCGCGGCCGCCGCCGCAATCAGACGTCGCATGACGCCCTCCCCGTTCAATCCTTGAGCGGACTTTGCGGGAATTCGACCTCTCTGACAACGGGCCGGGCGGCTAGCTCCGCTTCCGGCGGAAAAGGCCAAAGGCGACCATCACCAGCCCGATCGCGCCGACGCCGCCGGAGACCATGCCGACGGTCTGCATCATCGTCGCCGGGTCGTTCGACCGCGACGCCATGCCGCCCATGTAGAAGAAGAAAAAGACGGCGAGGACGACCAGCGCCGCACCCGTCACGACCACCCGCAAATTCATATGCCGCTCCCCCCAGGAAAATTGCGGCGAGGACATCGATCGGCCGCCCGCCCCGTCACATACGGGGCGGGCGCCTCTTCGGTTGCCTTCAGGTTGTCACGGCGCGACCCGTCACGGATTGTTCGACTGCGTGATCGTCAAATCCGCGGAGGTCGGGGCGAGGCTAGGGGGAACCGGAAACTCGAAACTCTGACCGCGCTCGATACGAATGTCCTGAGCCATCCTCACCTCCGCAATGTTTGCCCTGATTTGGCGCCGGCACTACGGCGATGGCGACGATTTTGGTTTCAAGTTTTACTTCGGATTGGAGAAAAATTTGAAGGACAGGCCTTGGTAATTTTAGGAAATAAGGAAATAAATCAGAGAATAAATATTCTGAATTTGGTGGTTACGTGGGTGCTCGGCCACGGGCGCCGGCGGCCGCTCAGCGGTGGTGTCGTCAAACGGGAATGGAGAGCGGACTAATCCTCCGCTCGCACTTTCACGTAGCTGCCCGGCGCGTCTTCGGTTGCCTTGAGCTTGCCGTCACCGGGGTGGCGGGCGGGAACCTCGCCGCCGGAATATTGCGACACCCATTCCTCCCACATCGGCCACCACGACGATTCGTGGTGGCTCGCCGTGGCGAGCCAATCGTCGGGTGAGGGCGGGTTTTTATCGTTGGTCCAGTGGCCGTATTTGCTGCCGGGCGGGCTGATCACCCCGGCGATGTGCCCAGACGCCGCGAGCACGAACTTGACCGGCCCCTGGTAGAGTTGCGTCGCGGCGTAGGTCGAGCGCCACGGCGCGATATGGTCCTCGCGCGTCGACAGAATGAAGGCCGGGGCCTTGATCTTCCTGAGGTCGATCTTGACCCCGTCGAGGGTGATGCCGCCGGGCTTCGACAGCAGATTCTTCTGGTACATGCGGCGCAGATAGAAGCTGTGCATCGTCGCCGGCATGCGGGTCGAATCGGCGTTCCAGTAGAGCAGGTCGAAGGGCAGCGGTTGCTTGCCGAGGAGGTAATTGTTGACGACGAACGACCAGATCAAATCGTTGGCGCGCAACATGTTGAAGGTCTGGTGCATGTCGCGCGCCTCGAGATAGCCCTTCTTTTCCATGCGCTCCTCGAGCGCGTGGATCTGCTCTTCGTCGATGAAGACCGAAAGGTCGCCCGCCTCGGCGAAATCGACCATGGTCACAAAGAACGTCGCGCTTTTGATGCGGCGGTCGCGCTTGGCGGTCATATAGGCGAGCGCCGCCGACAGCAGCGTCCCGCCAAGGCAATAGCCGAT
>DATHCK010000070.1:0-5680 GCA_035319545.1 Allostellaceae bacterium
GGTTGACCCGTTCGAGCGCCGGTGTGATCGTGGTCCGATGATAAAGATCGGCCGCCGCCGCCTCAACCGCGCGGCGCCGCGCGCGGTTGGATAGGGACGATATGGCGTTGCGACGAAAGCTCATTGCCGGCAATTGGAAGATGAACGGGTTGCGCGCCGATGGCCTCGCGCTGGCCGAGGCGATCGCCGCTCGGGCGAAGTCCGGCACGCCGCGCTGCGATCTTCTCGTCTGCCCGCCGGCGACGATTCTCGCCGCCGTTGGCGCCGTAATCTCCGGCAGCGGTGTCGCGCTCGGCGGGCAGGACTGCGCGTCGGCGGAAAAGGGGGCGTTCACCGGCGACGTCAGCGCCGAGATGCTGAGGGATGCCGGCTGTACGCATGTCATCCTGGGGCATTGCGAGCGGCGTCACGGTCACGGCGAGAGCGATGTGCAGGTGCATGCCAAGGTCGCCGCGGCGTGGCGCACCGGGCTCGTCGCGATTCTTTGCGTCGGCGAGACGCGCACTGAGCGCGAAGTGGGACGGGAGGTCGCGGTCGTCGCCAGCCAGCTCGCGGGCTCGATCCCCGAGGGCGCGACACCCGACAAGCTCGTCATCGCCTATGAGCCGGTTTGGGCGATCGGCACCGGCCTCACGCCAACCCTCGACGACATCGCGTCGATCCACAGGACCATCCGGGGGATCGTTCCTCAGAACACGCGGATCCTCTACGGCGGATCGGTCAACCCGACAAACGCCCGCGAGATTTTGTCGCTCGCCGATGTCGATGGCGGGCTGATCGGCGGCGCGAGCCTCAAGCCCGACGACTTCTGGGCGATCGCCGAGGCATGCCCTTAAAGCCACGCCGTCTAGCCAGCGCACCGTGAAACCCCTAAAAGACGCGCCATGATTGTTCTCCTGTTTATCATTCACGTCGGCATCGCCGTGGCGCTGGTCGGCGTCATCCTGTTGCAGAAAAGCGAGGGCGGTGCGCTCGGCATGGGGGGTGGCGGGATGTCCGGCTTCATGACCGGTCGCACCACCGCCAACCTACTGACCCGCACGACCGCGATCCTCGCCATCGCCTTTTTTACGACGAGCGTGCTGCTTGTCGTGCTGAGCCAGCGCAGCGGCGAATCGCGCTCGCTGCTCGACCGGCCGCCCGTCTCGACACAGGAGGTACCGAGCGTACCCACGGCGCCGGCCGCCCCAACGCCTGCCGCTCCGGCCCCTACCGGCCCGGCAGTGCCCGCGACCCCGCCTGGCGCGAGCGCGCCGCTCGCGAAGTAGCTCCGAATCGGGGAAATCTTAGGTCCCGCGCGGGTTTCCTCGCGTCTCGACGCTTGCAACCGGCGGGAGTGGCGGCGTCACGCCGATTGCAGATGCCGGATAATGGAGTGCGCGCCGGCATATAATCTTCTGATTTTGCTTGTGTTTATTTCAGCATGGCACAGTCGCGCGTTTCCTGTGTGACAGGGTGACAGGTTCGTACTACATGGAAGGTCCATGACGCGGTTCATCTTCATCACCGGCGGCGTGGTCTCCTCACTGGGTAAGGGCATCAGCTCCGCATCGCTCGGCGCGTTGCTGCAGGCGCGCGGGTTTAAGGTGCGCCTGAGGAAGCTCGATCCCTACCTCAATGTCGATCCGGGGACGATGAGCCCCTATCAGCACGGCGAGGTGTTCGTCACCGATGACGGCGCCGAGACCGATCTCGATCTCGGCCATTATGAACGCTATGTCGGCGTTGCCGCGCGCAAAAGCGACAGCGTCACCACCGGGCGCATCTATTCGACCGTGATCGGCCGCGAGCGGCGCGGCGAATATCTCGGCGCCACCGTGCAGGTGATTCCGCACGTCACCGACGCGATCAAGGAGTTCATCGAGGCCGACATCACCGACGAGGATTTCGTGCTGTGCGAGATCGGCGGCACGGTCGGCGACATCGAGAGCCTGCCGTTTCTCGAGGCGATCCGCCAGCTCGGCAACGAGCTTGGCCGCGAGCGCGTCTGCTACGTGCATCTGACGCTGGTGCCGTATATCGCCTCGGCCGGCGAATTGAAGACCAAGCCGACCCAGCATTCGGCGAAAGAGCTACTCGGTCTTGGCATTCAGCCCGACATTCTTCTGTGCCGCAGCGAGCGGCCGATCCCCGAGGGCGCCCGCAAAAAGATCGCGCTCTTCTGCAATCTGCGGGAATCGCGGGTCATCCCGGCGCTTGACGTCGACACGATCTACGCCGTGCCGGCCGCCTACCACGCCGAAGGCTTCGACCGCGAGGTCTGCGAGCATTTTGGCATCGCCTCGCCCGAACCCGATCTCAGCCGCTGGCACAACATCGTCAACGGCATTCGCAAGCCGGAGGGGCAGGTGTCGATCGCCATCGTCGGCAAGTACACCCATCTGCCCGACAGCTATAAATCGCTGGCCGAGGCGATGGCGCATGGCGGCATCGCCAACAATGTTCGGGTCAAGATCGACTGGATCGATTCCGAGGTGTTCGAGGCCGAGCACGAGGCCTTGCGCCAGCTCGAGGGCGTGCACGGCATCCTCGTGCCGGGCGGGTTCGGCGAACGCGGCACCGAGGGCAAGATCGAGGCGGCGAAATTCGCGCGCGAGCGCTCGGTGCCGTATTTCGGCATCTGCTTCGGGATGCAGATGGCGGTGATCGAGGCCGCGCGCCATCTCGCCAACCTGCCGACCGCCGGCTCGACCGAGTTCGGCCCTTGCGAGCACCCGGTGATCGGTCTGAT
Source organism: Allostellaceae bacterium (assembly GCA_035319545.1). Lineage (GTDB taxonomy): Bacteria > Pseudomonadota > Alphaproteobacteria > ATCC43930 > CGMCC-115725 > DATARH01. Next base: position 2,732 of record DATHCK010000070.1, read on the forward strand.
GACCGAGTGGATGCGCGGCAACGAAATGGAGATGCGCACAGCCAACGGCGATCTCGGCGGGACGATGCGCCTCGGCGCCTACGAGGCCGTGCTCAACCCGGAAAGCCGGGTCGCGGAAATCTACGGTGCGGACAAGATCAGCGAGCGTCACCGCCATCGCTACGAGGTCAACAGCGCCTATAAGGACACGCTCGAGGCGGCGGGCTTGCGGTTCTCCGGCATGTCGCCCGACGGGATGCTGCCGGAGATCGTCGAAATCCCCGACCATCCCTGGTTTATCGGCGTGCAGTTCCACCCCGAACTCAAATCGCGCCCGTTTGAGCCGCACCCGCTGTTCAAATCCTTTGTCAAGGCGGCTCTCGATCAGTCGCGGCTGGTCTAAAGCATCGCTGTCTAACCCTTTGTTTTGGGCGGATCGACTGGCGCTTCCTCTTTTGGCGGATGGCGCCTCACGAACGCCTCGACGTTCGGCGGAAGGTTCTTGAGCATCACGGGCGGGACATTCGCCATCAAATTGTCGAGCGTCGTTCCATCCTTTGCGATCCGGTCCTCGCGCGCGCCATGGTCGAGCAGGAGCGAGACCGACTGGAACTGCATGCCGCGAACCGCCTCCATCAGCGCGGTCCAGCCGTCCGAAGTCGCGGCGTTGGCATCCGCGCCCGCGTCGAGGAATGCCGCGAGGCCTTCCGGCATCGCGGTGGCTAAAATCACATAAGGCCTGCCGTATTCGTCGCGAAGGTTCGGGTCGACGTGGGCGGCCAGTACGGCGCGAGCGACGTCCGGCCTGACCTGCTCGCAGGCGTAATGCATTGCCTTGCGCTGTGCATCGCTCGTGGTTTCGCCGGCGCGCAGCAAGGACCCGACGACCTCGGGGAACCCGCCGGCCTCAAGCGCCAGATCCATAAAGGTCTTGCCGCGCAGCCCGATCGCATTGACGTTCGCGGCTTGCGCCAACGCGTCGATTTTTGGGAAGTCGCAATTCGGCGGGTTGTCATGCAAATCGCAGGCGACGACTGCAGCCGCTAGGTCGCGCTCCGGCTTCGTCCTGAAATAGCCTTCACCGGTCGCCATGTCGGGGCGAACCAGCGACCAGAAGAAACCTTGGTCGGAGAGCCCCTGGACCCAGGCGGCATACGGGATCAGCAGCAACACGACCACGGTAACTCTGACAAACCTCCTTGGTGCCGCCAGGCAAAGCGCCACGAGGCCCCACACCATCAGGAGCCAGAACAGCGCGAAACCGCCGACAAACAGCGGGTTGATCTCCGGTATCGGGTCGCCGGTGACTTCGTGAACGATGATCAGTACGGGGAAAATGGAAAGGCCCGCGGCGAGAGCCAGGATCAGCCAGGTCATGTATCCGCCGCGTTTCATCGATGATGAGAACCTGAATCGTTCTGCCGCGCCAAAGTTTATAATAAGAAGGAACGGGAGGCGGGCCTCCTGATAAAAGGGGAGCTGATGCAGCACCGCCACGTCACTGTCGGCAATGTGAGTCTCGGCAACGATCTGCCGATGGTCTTTATCGTCGGGCCGAACACGCTGGAATCACGCGCCCACGCGCTCGAAACCAGCGCCGCGCTCAGGGAGATCGCCGAAAAACTCGGTATCGGGCTCATCTACAAGACCTCGTTCGACAAGGCGAACCGCACATCGATCGGCGGCGAGCGCGGTCTCGGCCTCGCGGCGAGCCTGCCGATCTTGGCCGAGATCCGCGAGACGACAGGCCTGCCGGTGCTGACCGACATCCACACGGAAGAGCAATGCGCACCGGTCGCCGAAGTCGTCGACATCCTGCAAATCCCGGCTTTCCTGTTCCGCCAGACCGATCTGCTGCTGGCGGCGGGCGCGACGGGCCGCGTCATCAACATCAAGAAAGGGCAGTTCGCCGCGCCGTGGGACATGAAGAACGCCGCCGGCAAGATCGCCTCGACCGGCAACGAGCGGATCCTGCTGTGCGAGCGCGGAGCCAGTTTCGGGTACAACACCCTCATCGTCGACATGCGCGCGCTGCCGATCATGGCGCAGACCGGTTATCCCGTCGTGATGGACGCGACCCATGCCGTCGCGACACCCGGCGGGATGGGCGACCGCTCGGGCGGTGACCGCGAGTTCGGCCCGGTTCTCGCGCGCGCGGCGGCGGCTGTCGGCGTGGCGGCGATGTTTCTTGAAACCCACCAGGACCCTGACCATTCCGGCACCGCCGAGGCCTCGACCATGCTGCCGCTCAAGGAATTGCCGGCGCTGATCAAGACGCTCGTCGCGCTCGACCGCATTGCCAAGGCTGGGTCGCCCGCGGCGTGACGGCGTGAGCGCGGACGGGAAAGACGAAGAACTTCAGGTGCCCTGCTCTGCCTGCCTGGAGGTCTATCCGGGATCGACGATCCACGTCATTCCGTACTTCAACCAGACGCTCGACCGCTACGTGTCACGACCTATCGTTACGAGGGATGCTGGCTGCTGTCTCTGGCCGAAACCCGCGCGCAGCTGAGCACCACGCGAGACGACGGCGAGATTGCCGCGGCAGTCGAGTTCTTCGAGCGCTACGGATATTTCATCCACGAGTACCGGCGCGGCGACCCGAAGGAAAAAGTGTGGCACATCCTCGTCCGCATGCTCGACATGATGGAACGCGGCGGTATCCGGCTGTCGATTGGCGCATCCTGATCAGGCCTATTGGTTCCGCGGGTTCACACGAAGGCGCGCTTGATCCGGCTATTGGCGTCTGGCATGACGCCTGCAGCAACCAGTGAGGCCCCATGACCGCCATTGCCGACATCCATGCCCGCGAGATCCTCGACAGCCGCGGCAATCCGACGTTCGAGGTCGAGGTGACGCTCGACAGCGGCGTGATCGGCCGGGCCGCGGTGCCGTCCGGCGCCTCGACCGGCGCGCATGAGGCGGTCGAGAAGCGCGACGGCGGCTCGCGCTATCATGGCCGCGGGGTGC
>DATHCK010000071.1:0-8634 GCA_035319545.1 Allostellaceae bacterium
GCATCCCACGTGCCGTTATCGCCGGTGCTGTAATGGCAGAGCGCGCAGCCGCGCTTCTCATCGAAGACGACACGCAACGCCGCGGCGGCCTGTGCGCTCACTTGGGCCTGAATGTCGGTGGGAGCTGGGCTCGGCGCCGGCGAGGCTGCCGCTCCGGCCCGCAGCGCACGGCCGGCGTAGTCGTTCCACACGGCCGCGATGACGCCGGCGTCGTCGCCATGCGGCACCCTGCCGTCCTGCCAGGGCAACGAAACCGCGTCGAAGGTTAGCTGATGGCAGCTCCGGCATTGGTTCTTGTAGGTAATGGGCAGAAAACCCTGGCCGGCCGGCTCTGCCACATGGCAGTCGCCGCAGTCCTTGACCGCCCGGCCAGCCTGCACGAGCACCGGGTAGTTCATCGTGTCCATGTGAACCTTGTGCTCGAATTTGAGCCCCGGCCGGTCAATCGCCGGCGGCGACCCGCCGAGTTGCACCCGCCGGGTCGCGTTCTGCGCGGCATCGGCGACGACCGTCGCGCGGAATTGCGGGTGAGCGTTGGGGAACCCGCCAACATTTTGCATGTCCGCCGCCGGCGCGGCCTCCTTGAGGTTCCGATGACAGCCGAGGCACAAGCTCGCTTCGCTGACCACACTGCCTGCGATGCCGCGATGCTCGGTATGGCAGTCGGCGCAGCGCATCGACGCCAGCCGATCGCCAAGCGCGGCAAGCGCGGCGCCGTGTGGCGTATGCGTGCCGACATTGGCGTGGCAAGCAAGGCACGCTTTGTCGGCGACACCGGCAAAGGCGCCTTCATGACATGTCGTGCAATCCGCCGCGAAGAAGCGATGCGCGTTCGAGAACGAGCCGGGGTTCCATGACAGCCCGACCAGGGTCGGCAGCGTCGCGTTGGGCGCGCCCTTGTGCCAGGAATGCAGCATCCCGCCGCTCAAGACGAAGATGGGCACCGCGAGACAGACAATCGTGATGACGACGAACCCGGTCCAGGCATAGAGCCGCTTGCTCGCCCCGGTGCGGGCGAGCCCGATCGGCAGCCCGGCGCCAAGCCGATCGGCCACACCGGCGGTCGGCTGAACCGTCTCGATCTGGATCGCGCCGTCGCATCCTTCAGGCGGAGCAAGGATCTCGATCCGATAGGGCCCGAGCCTGATCTCGTCGCCGGGCTTGAGCGGGGCGGTGTCGACCAGGGAGCCATTCACCTCGAGCGGCGAGTTATCGAGCCGATCGATCGTCAGCACGCCGTCGCGCAGGATGAGCGCCGCGGCGCGCAGCCCGACGTGAATGTCGTTGAGCGGCACCTCGTTGTCGGTGCCGCGGCCGATACACACGCGTTCGCCGCTGGCGCGTTGCGACCGGCGCATTATCGCGGTGCCGCGTCGGCTGAGAAAGGCGACGTCAACCTCCATACGCTCCGTCGCAATCGAGGTACTTCAGGGTGAAGGGAGTCCGTCCGGTTGCCCGGCGCGGACGGCGGACTAGAGATAGAAAACCGAGACGATGTGCGCCATGAGCGCGGCAAGCAGGGCGAAGGTTAGCGGAACGTGAACGTAAAGCCAGATATCCATCAGCGCCTTGAAGCGGACATCACGGCGCAGCCGGAACACAAGCGCAGCCTTCTCGTCGAGCTTGGTGCGCAAAAGCCGCCAGGTATCGTCGATCGCGCCGGGCCCGGCGTCGGGCATCGCCTGCAGGCGCGCGATGGCCTGGACGGTGCCGCAATCCGGGTAATGACCCGTCACCTGGCGCCACATTGAGCCGCCGATAGGCGTGTTGTCGAGAGACCCGCGAATGATCGTCGCCATTGCGTCGTCCATCGGCATTACCCGGCGGCGCAGCTCGGCATCGATCGCGACGACCTGCGCCTGCAACTGTGCCATCGTCATGTTCTGGCGATTCTCGGTCATCTGCCGCGGGTAGCGGACATAGGCGACGACGCCATAGACACCGCTCGCGATCACCAGGCACATCAGCGCATAGGCGAGCGTGTGGACGTTCCAACCGAAATGAAACCCGGTATGCAACGTGGCGATCACCACAAGCGCCAGCCCGAGATAGACATGGGCTGACAGGCGGCGCGCGAGACGGCTCGGGTCTTCGGCCTGATGGGCCGAATCCGGCGCGCCCGAGCCGTGCGGCTGTAGGTACTTGCGCTCGGGATCATAGGTGCGCTTCTTGTAGCCGAACCAGGTCAGCCACAGGATCAAGAGCGCGCCGACCGTGCCGAGCGTGTACCCGGCCCAACCCCCGCCGTAACGCTCGCCGTAGGGCGGCACGGCGACGTAAAGCACGATCGACCCGGCAACCGCGGCCAAGGCCAGCTTCAAATAGCGGAAATTATCGTAAGCGAGGAACGAGACGTGGCGGCTGAGCCGGCCTCTCGTAGCGGCGAGGGCAGCGGTGTCGCTCATACTCATCGGGCGTTCCGCATCACTTCGATGAACTGCGCCGGGTTGACCCGGATCGCCGCCCCGGTCGGGCAGGCGCGTACGCAGGCGGGGCCGGCGAGCCCCTTGCACATGTCGCATTTGACTGCGTGGGCCGAACCCTTGCGGTGCTTCATGCCGTATTCCGACTTGTCCTCGCCGGGGCCGGGCCCGGCGCCGAAAAACAGCCAGCTGAGAAGGCTCGGCTTTTCCTCCGGCATTGCCGCCATCTGGATGACGCCGTAGGGGCAGTTGTTCTTGCAGTTGCCGCAACCAATGCATTGATCGTTGATGAACACCTCGCCATTGGCGGCGCGATGGATCGCGTCGGGCGGGCAATCGGTCATGCAATGCGGGTCTTCGCAGTGCCGGCACGAGGTCGGCACGTGCACCATCGCGAAGGTCGGCCCCGCCTCGCGATTGAGCCGGCTGACGCCGTGATGCGTCTCGGCGCAGGCCTTCTCGCAATTGTCGCAGCGCACGCACAGTGACTCGTCGATAAGCAGCACGTCGGTGCCCTCGCCCATCCCCTCGCGCACCAGAAAGGTAATGAGGTCACCGGCCTCGGCGTTGCGCTGCATGATCTCGCGGTCGCTGATCCGCTTCTCGTATTCGTCCTCGACGCGCCGGCGCAATTCTGGGTCGCGGTCGAGCAGCTTGCGGAAGACAGCACTGTCGATCGCGATCGCCTCGGTGGTGCTCGCCGCGGTCACGGTCGCGACGCGCGGCTGATGGGTCAACAGCGCCATTTCGCCGACATAGTTGCCCGCGGCGACATAGTTGAGCACGACCTCCTTGCCGCCGACCCGCTTCGACACCGTCACCGAACCTTTGCGGATCAGGTAGACCGCGTTGTCGTCGGCGCCCTCCTGGATCAGCACCTCGTTGCGCTCTTTCGAGATGATCTGCGACGTCGCCACCACTTCCCGCAACAGCTCGTCCTCGACATGCGGCATGAGGAAGGTCTTGATCTGGCGAATGACGGCCGCGTCTTCGATCGTCTTCTTGACCGCCGGCTCCGAGCGCTCGAGCTTGAGGATCGTGTTGCGCTCGACCTCGAAGAGCAGCACCGGCTCCGTCGCCACCACCGTGGCGGTGCGCTTGCGGCCCGAGATCAGCCCCATCTCGCCAAAGAAGTGACCGGGCCCAAGCCGCACCAAGTCGCCGGGGTTCTGCGGGTTGATCTGGATGCCGACCTCGCCGGCCAGCACGGTGTAGAGCGAGTTCGTCGCGTCACCGCGTTCAAAGACCACCGCGCCCGGCTGCAGATAATGCAGCCCGGCATGGATCAGGAACTCGCGGATCTGTACCGGCTGCAGCGTGCTGAACATCGGCGCGCGCGCCTTGATCTGCTCGATCAGCTCGGCGCCGGTCAGCGCATTTTTGCTGGGGTCGAGCGTGCGGACGATGTCGGGAGTGAGCTTTTTCTGGATCAGCGGCTCATCGGCCGGCGGAACTGGATTGCCGAGGATACACTCGACGACCTCAAAGCCCTGATTGAGGCAGTTCTTGATCAGCGGATAGCCACCCAGCGCGCCGATGATGTAGAGCCCGGGAATCTGCGTCGACTCGTAGGTCTCGCTGACCGGCGGCAGACCGCTCACCTTGATGTTGCAGCGCTCAAGGAACCGGCTTGGCGGCTGGGCGCCGATGCGCGCGATGACGCGGTCGCAGGCGACGTTGACGACGGCACCGTCGGTGCCGCGCAGCACGAGCATGCCGTCGTGCACCTCCTCGGTCTTCACGTTCTTGACGTGATTGATTGAACCCGACTGATCGGCTTCCTTCTCGATTGCCGCCATGATCAGCGCCCGGTTGGCGGGCTTGGCGCGCGGGAACTCGTCACCCGTGTTGATCAGATAAATCTCGTTCTTCGTCGCGAGCGCGAGCGCGTTCTCGATACCCGCGTCTCCAACCCCGATCACCGCGATCCGCTCGCCCTCGTATGCGTCGGGGTCATCTAGCTGGTATTGCACCATCGGGTGACCGCTCGAATGAGCAATCGTCGCGCCCGGAATGGTCAGCTGGTTGAGGTTGCCCTGCACACCGATGGCGAGCACGACGTATTCAGCGGTGATGGCTTCGCCGCCGACAAGCGCCAGCTGGAAATTGCCTTGCTCGCCGGTAATAGCGTTGACCTCGGCGCGATAGCGGATATTGGCTTTGGTATCGGCGGCGGTCTTGGTCCAGCTGTCGATAACCTCTTCGCGCGATTCTTCCTTGAACTCGAGCTCGAGCCCCTGCTGCGCTGGCAGCTCGACGGGCGTCGCCATGACGAGCTTGCGTTTCTGGTACTTGTAGATCGTATCGTTAATGTGGTCGGTGCGTTCGAGGAGGACGTGCGAGACGCCTCTCGTGGCGGCATGAGCGGCGGCGCTGAGGCCCGCCGGCCCCGAGCCGACGATGGCGATCTTAAAATCCGTGCTCAACCTAACGGCCCCCATCCAGGCCCAGAAAATCTACCAAGCGGCGACAGCAAGCGGTAGGGCAAATCGCGGGTTATCCACTCTCTTTCCTGCGTCTTGCCGCGCCCCTAAGAAGCGCGCACGCTGCAAGCCGACGAGAACCAACGAAACCCCTAGGGAGTCCGCCCAGATGGCCGAAACTCGCGCGAGGCTCGCGCTCTACGCCAGCGTCGCCAACGAGCTCACCCATTACGACATCGATGTCGCCGCGGCGACTTTGACACGCCGCGACTCGGTGCGTCTGCCCGCCAACGTGCAGTATGTCTGGCCGCACGCGTCGCAGCCCTTTCTTTATGCCGCGACCAGCGACAGCGCCTCGGGCATGGGGCCGACCGGCACGAATCATCATGTGAGCGCGGTCCGGATCGATCCCGGGTCGGGCGCGCTGTCGCTGCATGGAGAGCCGATCGCGCTGCCGACGCGGCCCATCCACATGGCGACCGACATGCCGAGCGAGCATGTGCTGGTCGCGTTCAACAATCCGAGCGCGATCCACATCTACCGCATCAACGCCGACGGGACGCCGGGCGCCGAGGTGGCGCAGCCAAATCCGATTGACGCCGGCATCTTCGCCCACCAGGTGCGCGCGACGCCCGACAACAAACAGGTGATCCTCGTCACCCGCGGCCACGACCCGGCCGGCCCCCGGGCCGAAGAACCGGGCGCGCTGATGCTGTGGGATTTCAAGGACGGCGTGCTGGCGAACCAGCAGAAGGTCGCGCCGAACAGCGGCCTCGGGCCGGGCTATCTGTTCGGGCCGCGCCACCTCGATTTTCACCCCACGAAGCCGTGGGTCTATGTGTCGCTCGAGCGCGAGAATCGGCTCGACATGTTCACGCTCGAAAGCGGCCGGCTGTCCGAGAAGGCGGCGTTCCGCAAGAACAATCTGTCGCAGCTCGGCGTGCCCGGCGCGCGCCAGGCGGTCGGCACCGTGCATGTCCATCCAAACGGCCGCTTTGTCTACGTCGCGAATCGCGCGTCGACCATTGTGGAGGAGGGCGAACGGAAGGTTTTCGCTGGCGGCGAAAATACCCTTGCCGCTTACGCGATCGATCCAGCAACCGGCGAGCCGAACGTGATCCAGCATGTCGACACGCACGGCATCCATTGCCGCACCTTCCATATCGATCCGTCGGGCAAGCTGCTCGTCGCGGCGCATATCCAGGGGATCACGCTCAGAGACGGCAGCGAGGCGCCGTGCTGTCTGTCGCTGTTCGGCATCGGCGATGACGGGAAACTCGGCTTCGTGCGCAAATACGATGTCGACGTCAGCGGCGGCCGGACGATGTGGTGGATGGGGATGGCGAGCTACTAGGCGCTCAAATATCCCGTCTCGTCCCACAGTTTGATCACCGGCTCGTGCATGTTGTGCTCGTAGCCAAGCGCGCTGAGGCTCGTGGTGCTGAGCACGAAGTAGCGACCACCGCCGGCGCCGAGGCCGAGCCAGCACGCCGCTAACGCGCGCAAAAAATGGCCGCTCGAAAAGCACAGCACGTCGCCGTCCACCTCGCGCAGCGTCTCGATCACCCGGTTGGCGCGCACCGTCACCTGATGCACCGACTCGCCGCCCGGACAGCCATGCTTGAAGAGATCCCAGTCCGGCCGTTCCTTGTGGATGTCGTGTGTCTTGATCCCCTCGTAATCGCCGTAGTTCCATTCGACGAGATCGGGCAGCTTCTCGGCGACCGCACCGAACCCGGCCAATTCGCAGGTCCGCGACGCGCGCTGCAGCGGGCTGGTGAAGACCTTGGCGAAATTCATCCCGTCGAGGCGTGCTTTGAGTTTGAGCGCGAGCTCCTCTCCATGCGCGGTCAGCGACAAATCGGTCAGCCCGGTGTGTTGGCCGGATAGGCTCCATTCGGTCTCGCCGTGCCGGGCGAGCCAGATCGTGGGATGCGGCATGACATTCCCCCTGCGACAAGCGCCTCGCGCTATATGATCGCACAATATGACAGGAGGAAACCCGATGAGCGACGAACTGCCGACCGCCGCACGCGTCTCCGACTCCGGCATCCGCGCTCTCTACAGGCTGGAGAACCGCTGGCAGGCCTGGCTCGATGTCGAGGCGGCGCTGGCCAAGGCGCAGGCCGAGCTCGGCATCATCCCCGAGGCGGCGGCCGGCGCGATCGCCGCCGCGGCGCATTACGAGAAGATGGACCGCACGCGGCTTGACGAGGGCTTTGCGCGCACCGGGCACACGATCGTGCCGCTGGTGTGGGAATTGTCGCGGGTCGTCGGTGAGGCGCATGGCGGCTGGGTGCATTGGGGCGCGACGACGCAGAACATCACCCAGACCGGCGACCTGTTGGTGCTGCGCCAGGCGCACGGGATTTTCCTCAAGCTGATCGCCGACGCACTCGATGCTGCGGCGGCGCTCGCGGAGAAGGGCGCCGAGATGCCGATGGCCGGACGCACGCATGGCCAGCACGCGGTGCCGGCGACCTTTGGCTACAAGGTCGCGGTGTGGGTCGATGAGCTCTGCCGCCATGTCGAGCGCTTCGGCCAGCTCGCCCCGCGGCTCTTCGTGGCGATGCTCGGCGGCGGCGGCGGCACCTATGCCTCGCTCGGCGAGATGGGGCCAAAAGTGCAAGCCGGGATCGGCAAGCATCTCGGCTTTGGCTCGATGCGCGTGCCGTCGCGGGTAATCCTCGACCATCTGGCCGAAAACGTTTGCCTGTTGGGCATGCTGGCGGCGAGCTGCGGGCGGATCGGCCGCGAGATCTACACGCTGATGAAGACCGAATTCGGCGAGGTCGAGGAACCGGTGCCGCCGGGCACGGTGGGCAGCTCGACCATGCCGCAAAAGCGCAACCCGAAGCTCTGCCAGGACATCATCGCCGCGGCGGCGGAAATCCGCTCGATCGTGCCGCTCGCGCTCGAAGCGATGCAGACCGAGCACGAGGCCGACCGCACCACCAGCCTGATGATGGATTCGGCCGAAAGCCGCGCCTGCATCGCCACCGGCGATATGCTGAGCCGGCTGGTCGAGATCTTCCGCGGGCTGAAGCTCGATCCCGAACGGATGCGCGCCAATCTCGACCTCGGCGGCGGGCTCATCATGGCCGAGGCGGTGATGCTCGATCTGGGGCAGGCGATCGGCCGGCAGCACGCGCACGACGTCGTCTACGACGCGGCGATGGAAGCGGCGACCACGCGCAGATCCTTTGGCGATCTGCTCGCGGCCGACGAGCGCGTTACCGCGCATCTGTCGAAGAGCGAGATCGACAGGCTGCTCGACCCGACCGCCTATACCGGGCTCTGCGCCCAGATGGCGCACGACGCGGCGGCGCGAGCGCGCGAGACGGCCAAGGCGATACGCGCCGGCTAAAATCCGGCTGAAGAACAGGAAGGCGACGGCGAACGCGAACATCGACGCAGGGTCACATCAGCGAATGCACCGTATTTGCGTTCACTATACGTTCTCCGCAAGAGTGGGTAGTGTCTCAGTTTGAAATCTTCGGCCCGGCAGGAGCGCGCCGCAGTTCCTTCGCCGCCTGTCGATCAACTGGCTGGTCGTAACCTCGCTGATCGGCTGAACGTGGTCGGTTCCAAAACCGTGATTGCTCCGCTAGTTGATCGTTTTCGATGCGCCGCCGTAACTTGCGCCGCGCCTTTGTGGAGGGGCTGTCGCTCATGCCGCCTTCGGGGCGCGCGGCTTGTAGGTGCCGCGTTTCGCGGGAGCCTGGGTCGCAGAGTCGAGCGACATCTTCCATTGACCAGAGCCGGGTTTCGATCTCTGCGGCCATCGC
>DATHCK010000072.1:0-15264 GCA_035319545.1 Allostellaceae bacterium
CCTTAACCGCTTGTGACTTGCCCTTGACCGCGACCAGGTCGAGTTCCAGAAGCATCGGATCATCGAGCGCCTTGGCGGTCTCATCGCCGATAACGAGGTCGACCTGATAGAGCTTGCATAACCCTTCGAGCCGGGAGGCCAAGTTTACCGGGTCGCCGAGCAGCGAGTAGTTGAAGCGCTGCTCCGAGCCGAAATTGCCGACCACGCATTCTCCGGTATTGATGCCGATGCCGACGCGCAGCTCGTGATAGGGTCGATCGGAGGCTTCGGCCTCGGCTATGAGGTTGCGATTGAGCTCGACGAGCTTGCGTCGGATCAGTTGGGCGGCCCGCACCGCGTTCTTCTCGTGGTCGGGATCGTCGAGCGGCGCGTTCCAGAACGCCATGATGCAATCGCCGATGTATTTGTCGATCGTGCCATGGGCCTCGGTGATGATGTCGCTCATCGGCGAGGTGAAGCTGTTCATGAGATGGGTCAGCTCGCGCGCGTCGAGCCCCTCCGACATCGCGGTAAACCCGCGGATGTCGCAGAACATCACGGTCAGCTTTTTGTATTCGCCGCCCAATTGCAGCTTTTCCGGGTTGCGCGCTAGCTCGGCCACGTAATGTGGCGACATGTAGCGTGAAAACGCGCTGCGGATTTCGTGCTGCCGCACCTCGGTGCGCAGATAGCCGAGGATCGACGAGATGAAATAAATCATCACCAGCACGACGATCGGATAGACCGGATCGAGCAGCAGGTGCGCGTCCTTGAAAGCAAACCACGAGATCGAGATCGCCACGACGATCGCCGCGACGCCAAGCAGTGCGCTCGCCAGCGCGCCGATCCGCGGCAGCACTATGATCAGCATGGCGCCGGACAGCAGCACGAACAGGATTTCCGCGCCCTTGCCCCAATCCGGTCGGACGAGATAGACACCGTCGAGGATCTGTTCGAGCAGCTGGGCGTGGATTTCGACGCCGGGGTTGCCGGCGGCGATTGGCGTTGCCTGCAGGTCGTTGACGACCCCGGCCGCGGACGTGCCGACCAGCACAATGTGGTTCTTGACGAGCGCCGGATCAAAATCGCCAGAAATGATTTTCGCCGCCGAGATGCGGCGGTCATCGCGCGGTTTCGAATAATAGACCCATACCCTCCCGGCCGAGTCGGTCGGGACTGTCAACGGTCCGATCCGCACCGCGGTAAGCCCGGTATTCTCGCCAAAGCTCTTTTCGCCGTTGGCGCCGGCAGCCCGCGCGATATAAGTGTGAGCCCCGGTGGTGACGCGCAGGATTTCCGCGACCAGCGAGAAAACCGGCTTTTTGCCCAGTTTCATGATGAGTGGCACACGGCGGACGATCTGGTCCCAATCGACATGCTCGTTGAGGAAGCCGTTGCCGACCGCGGCGGTCTGGAAAGCGGAAAGGTCGCTGATCGCCGCCGGAAAGGTATCGACGAAACGCATTGGCTCATCGCCGGCAAAGGCATAGCCGGCCTTCTGGGTCGGCGGCGGGCTATCGGAATGGTCGACGAGAATGAAGCTCGCGACCGTCGGCACGGACTGCATCGCCGCGGCAAGCGCCTCGTCCGGATCGGGCAGCTTGTCGAGCAACTGGGTCGTGTCGGTGTCCACACTCCCGTCGCGCATCAATTGGGCGAGCAAAAGCTTGGGTGAGGTGCGATCGGGCTCGGCGAAGACAATGTCGAAGGCGATCACCGCGGCGCCGGCATCACGCAGCTTGTCGACGAGCTGCGCGTCGAGGCTGCGCGACCAGGGCCATTGCCCAAATTTCTTGAGGCTGTCCTCATCGATGTCGACGATACTGATCGGGATGTCACTGTTTTCGCGCGGCGCGATGCGCTGGTAGAGATCGAACGAAATCAGCATCAGCCGGTCAAGCAGGTCCGGCGCGGCGAGACGGGCGGTCAACGCCACTCCCAGCGCCACCAGCGGCAACAGATAGATGAGTCCGCGCCGTAGCAGAAAATGCATCGACATCGTTGTTCTCGCAGACAACCCTCGCCCGCATCAGCAGCATACGGCCATTTTCGCCCTGGGCGAAGCGACTGACGTGCGCGAGTTTTGACCACGACATACGAGACGTGGGTAATATTGGTTTCGATCGGTCGGGAGTAATGATGCCGGACGGCTTGTCCAGGATCGGCGATGCGCCCAAACGCCGCGAGGATTTGCGCTTCGTCACCGGGCGCGGGCGCTATCTCGACGACATCGCGTTCGACCGCTTGGTGCATGCGGTGGTACTGCGTTCGCCACATGCTCATGCGCGGATCGGCCGCATCGATGCCACAGCCGCGCGCGCGGCGCCCGGGGTGTTGGCGGCGCTGACCGCGAGGGATGCGGACGCAGACGGTTTATCGGCACTGCGGCCGGGCGCCGAAGCCAATACCGTTACCGGCGAGTCGTTTCTTTTTGAACCGCAGCCGTTGCTTGCCGCCGACAAGGTGCGTCATGTCGGCGAGGCGGTAGCGCTCGTCGTCGCCGAGACCCGCGAGCAGGCGCTCGACGCCGCTGAGCTTGTCGCCATCGACTACGTGCCTCTCCAGGCCGTGACGACCACCGAAGCGGCGCGCGCGCCCGCCGCGCCGCTGGTCACCGAAAAGGCGCCGGGCAATCTCTGCCTCGACTGGCGTCACGGTGACCGCGACGCCGTCGATGCCGCTTTCGGCAAGGCGGCGCGCGTCGTTCGCGTCACGCTCGACAATCACCGCGTCGTCACCAACCCGATGGAGCCGCGCGGCATCGTCGGCGCTTACGACCCGACGAGCGACCGCTATACGGCGCACGTCTCGGCGCAGAGCATCCACGTGACGCGCGACTTCACCGCCCGCGCTCTCGGGGTCGAGCGCGAGCAGGTGCGTTTTGTCGCCCCCGATGTCGGCGGCGGGTTCGGGGCGAAGAACTTCGTCTATCCCGAGCATGCGCTGTTGCTCTGGGCCGCAAAACGGGTCGGCCGGCCCGTCAAATGGATCGCGACGCGTGGCGAGGTGTTCCTTGCTGACCATGCCGGGCGCGACCAGCGCGCCACGGCATGGTTGGCGCTCGACGCCACGGGCAAGTTTCTTGCCTTGCGCGTCGAAAGCGAAGCCAATCTCGGCGCCTATCTCGCCGGCAGTTCGGCCAGCGTGCAGACCTTCCAGTACGCCTTCCTGCCGGGCACAGTCTATGCGATCCCGGCGATCGACCTGCACGTCGTCGGCGCCTTCACCAACACCGCGCCGATCGGCGTGCTTCGCGGTCCCGGCTACGCCGAGGCCAACAACATTATCGAACGGCTGATCGACGAGGCCGCGCGGCAATGCGGCTTTAATCGCGTCGAGTTGCGCCGCAAGAACCTCGTTCCGAACCAGGCGATGCCAATGGTCAACGCGGTCGGCAACCAGGTCGACAGCGGCGCCTTCCCCGAGACCTTCGAGCGCGCGCTCGCCGCGGCGGACATCGCCGGTTTCGGGGCACGCCGGGCGATCAGCGAGGGGCGGGGTCGGCTACGCGGCCTCGGTTTCGCATATCACATCAAAGGCACCGGCGGTAACCCATCGGAGAATGTCGATATTCGCTTCGAGACCGACGGCTCGGTGTCATTGATCACCGGCACCCAGCATATTGGCCAGGGGCATGAGACGACCTTCCCGCAAATCCTCGCCGACAAGCTCGGCGTGCCGAACGAGTGCATCAAGCTGAAGCAAGGCGACACCGACCTTATCGCACATGGTGGCGGCCATGGCAGCTCGCGCGCGACCTATATGGGCGGTACCGCGATCTTCCGCGCCGCCGACGAGATCATTCTCAAGGGTACGCGTGTCGCCGCCGAGATGCTCGAAGCTGCCGAGCCCGACATCAAGTTCGAGGGTGGCGATTTTGTCGTCGCTGGCACCGACCGGCGGGTGTCGCTTCTCGATGTCGCGGCGAAAGCGCGCGATGCGGCCGAGCCGCTTGACACCTATCATTTTTGGACCCGCGAGTGGATGACCTTCCCCAACGGCACGCACGTGGTCGAGGTCGAGATCGATCCGGATACCGGCCAGGTAAGCCTCGAACGCTACACCGCGGTCGACGACTACGGGGTCATGGTCAACCCGATGGTGGTCGGCGGCCAAGCGCATGGCGCGATCGCCATGGGAACCGGGCAGGCGCTTTTGGAGACCGCAGTCTACGACGCGGAGTCGGGACAGGCCGTCGCGGCCTCGTTCATGGATTACGCGCTCCCGCGCGCCGACGACCTGCCGGCGTTCAGTCTCGGTTTCAACACGACGCGGTGCACCACCAATCCGCTGGGGGTCAAAGGCTGCGGCGAGGCTGGCGCGATCGCCGCTTTCCCGGCGATCCACAACGCGATCCATGATGCGCTCGCGCCGCTCGGCGTGAAGAATTTCGATGGCCCCGCGACCCCGGCGCGGGTCTGGCGGGCGATGCGGGGCTAGGAGGACACATCATGAGCGATTACGAGCACATTCTTGTCGAGAGGGAGGATGGCGTCGTCATCTTGACCCTCAACCGGCCGGAAAAGCTCAACGCGATGAACCGCAAGCTCTCCTCCGAGCTGCGCGACGCGGTGAAGGCGGCGGATGCCGACGATGGGATTGGCTGTATCGTTATCACCGGCGCGGGTCGCGCCTTCTCCGCAGGCGGCGACATCCACGAGCAGCGCGAGGACGACCGAAAGATGAGCGATGCCGAGCAGGACGCTCGGCGCACCCGCGGCTCGTTCGAGATCAGCGCGTCGGTCAAACCGACGATCGGGATGATGAACGGCCTCGCCTATGGTGGCGCAGCGGTGCTGGCTTCCTCCCTTGATATGCGGATCGGCTGCGAGGACTCGAAATTCCGCTTTCTCGCCGCCGCCTACGGCCGGATCAATAGCACCTGGACCCTGCCAAACCAAGTCGGCTGGCCGATGGCCAAGGAGCTGCTCTTCTCAGCGCGAATTGTCGAGGCCGAGGAGGCGTACCGCATCGGGCTTTTGAACCACCTCGTACCGCGCGAGCAGCTGCGCGCTAAAACTATGGAGCTCGCCCGCACCATCGCCGCCAATAACCGCGCCGCGATCAAGGGCATCAAGCAATTGATGCTGAAGCAGATGAGCCAGAACCTCGAAGAGCAATACGAGGCCGAGCGCCACTTTACTACGCATGTGCTGCGCGGCGCCAAGGCCGAAGACGCCTTCCCTGATTTCATCGCCCGCCACGGCCGTCCACTGAGCAGCTGAGGTCGGCGGAGCGGAGGTTGTGACGATTTCGCTGCTCGACGGATTTCGCATGGCGCAGCTGGGGCCGGGGCTTGCCGCCGCGGTGGCCGGGCGCATCTTCGCCGATATCGGCGCGCAGGTGACGTGTGTCGATGCCGACCGCTCGACGCCGCTCGCTGAGTACCTCAACAGCGACAAGGAAGACGGCGACGCGGTGTCGCTCGCCGAAGCCGATCTGATCATCGCCGAAGATGGCTCCTGCAATGTGCCGGCGCTGCGGCGACAGAACGCAAAGGCCGCGATCGTCACGATCGCGGCCTTTGGCCGCGAAGGGCCGCGTGCCGGCGATCCGGCGAGCGATCTCACTCTCTTTTATTCGAGCGGCATTGCGCGGCTGCTGACGGGGCAAGTCGATGACCTTGCCGAGGCACCGATCCGTCCCGTCGGTGAACAATCCGCCTTTATTGGCGGGCTTGCGGCCGCCTGCGCCGGTATCCACGCGCTGCCGGGCAGCATCATCGACGTCTCGATCGAGGAGGCGCTCGCGACCCTTGCAATGACGGAGCTCGCCAATGCCGGGCTTGGCGGCAAGGCCAGATCGCGCAAGCGGGTCAGCGACGGCAACGGCGCAACGGTGTGCATCCTCCCGGCGAGCGATGGCTACGCCGCGATCTCGCCGCGCGAGGATCGGCAATGGGCCGCATGGCTCAAGGTTATCGGCGCGCCCGCCTGGGCACACGACCCGCGCTTCAAAACCAAGCCCGACCGTGTCGCGAATTGGGACGCGCTGCACGCGCTGATGGCCGAATGGAGCCGGCATCATCCGAAGCAATGGATCGCCGATGCGGCGCAGGAGGCGCATGTCCCGAGCTTTCCGCTGCGCGAGCCCGACGAGCAGCTGTCGTCGCCGCAGCTTGTACATCGCGGCTTTTGGCGCGACGCGACGATCGTCGGTCAGCGGGTCAAGGCGCCCGGGCCGCCCTTCGGGCTGACTCTCAGCAACGGAAAGACAACACCGCTGGCATCCAAGCCGCTACCACTCTCCGGTGTCCGGGTACTCGATTTCTCCTGGGTCATCGCCGGGCCGACCGCGACACGCTACCTCACGGCCATGGGGGCGGAGGTCATCAAGATCGAGGCACCCGGTCGCGGCGACCCGGGCCGGGCCAGCGCGCTACACACCGTACTCGGCCAGGCCAAGAAGGGCATCGTTCTCGACCTGAAGAAGCCCGAGGCCGTGGAGATCGCCCGCGATCTTGCCGCCCGCAGCGATGTGGTGTTCGAGAATTTCGCCACCGGGGTCATGGACCGGCTCGACCTCGGCGCCGACGCGCTGCGCGCGCTCAACCCAAACCTCGTTTATGTTTCGGCCTCGGGCATGGGACGGACTGGCCCGGAGGCGCATTCGGTCGCCTACGGCACACTGTTGCAATGCTATACCGGGTTCGCCGGCCTGAACCGCCATGCGGGGATCGCGCCGCGCGTGGGCTTCGCGTGGCTCGACCCGATGTGCGGGCTGATGCTCGCCTTTATCGTCGCCGCCAGTCTCAGGCGGCGCGCGCAGGACGGCATGGTCGCGCGGGTCGATTTCTCGATGATCGAGGCGATGTTGTGGACGATGGCCGCGCCGCTTCTTGCGACCCAGCTCGGCGACAAACCGCGGCCGCAAGGCAATGACAGTGACCGCTATTGCCCACACGGTGCCTGGCGCTGTGCCGGCCACGACGAATGGTTCAGCCTCGCCATCACCAGCGAGGTGGAGTGGCGCCGGCTGTGCGAGGTCATCCCGGCGCTTGAGCCGCTGACCGAGTGGACCTTGCGCCAGCGTCAGGGTCGCGCGCCCGGCATCAATGGCATTCTCGCCGGCTGGGCGTCGCGCCGCAGCGGTGCCGAAGCTGCCGAAGAACTGCGCCGTGCGGGCATCCCGGCGGCGGCGCTTAGGGACTCAGTCGATCTGGTACATGACGCGCATCTCAAGGCGCGCGGCTTCTGGGATACGGAGGCAAAGGGCGCCCTGCCGGGGCTGCCGTGGCGCGCCGATTTCGGCCGCGCGACCGGCCCCGCACCGGGACTTGGCGCCGATACCGACGCTGTGTTGCGCGACGTGCTGGGTCTTTCCGACGACAGGATCGCGGCGCTGCGCGCCCCCGGGGCCCTAGGCTAGTGTGTTCGGTTAGATCAACAATCCAAAGGAGGAAACCATGAGCATCACCTTGAACCAGGCCAATCGCGTCTTGCGGGCGACCCTCAAGAAGGCCGACGAGCTCGGCATCAAGATCAGCGCCGCGGTGGTCGACGCCGGTGGACGGCTGGTCGCGATGCAACGCCAGGACGGCGCGATCTGGGCCAGCGCCTATGGCTGTCAGGGCAAGGCCGTCGCCTCGGCGGCGTTCGGCCGCCCCTCCGGCGTCATGGCCGAGCGCGCCACTCAGCCGACCCCGGCCGGCATCAACGCCGCCTCGGGTGGCGAGATGATCATGGGCCAGGGCGCGGTGCCGCTCTTCCGCAACGGTGCGCTGGTCGGCGCCTGCGGCGTTGGCGGCGGCACCTCACAGCAGGACGAAGACTGCGCCGCGGCCGGCGCGGCGGCACTGTAGGGAGCCGCCGGGGGGCGGGGGCTCAGAACTCCCCGCTGCGGTACGCCTCGTCGAGCCGCTCGGCGTCTTCCGGCGACAGGTCCGGCCAGGGCTCGCCGCGCTTGCGCAGCGTGCCGGTGAAATTGGGCGGGCGTTTTTCGTTGAACGCCCTGCGCCCTTCCTCTCCGTCCATCGTCGTCTGGATCAAGAGGTGGTTGATCAGATTCTGAATGTGCCAGGACTGGTCGGTCGGCAAATCCCCAAATCGCACCACATATTCCTTCATCATCCTGACCGCGAGCGGCGGCAGAGTGCAGATATGCCGCGCGATTTTCTCAGCGCGCTCCATGAGCTGGGCGTGCGGCACGACTTCGTTGACGAGGCCGATCCTCAGCGCCTCGGCGGCGTCGAACGGCTCGTCGGTGAGGAGGATCTTCATCGCGTCCGAATAGCGCAGTTGTTTCGCCAAGAGCGCCGCGCCCGGCCCGTTGCCGAGCCAGCCCTGGGTCAACAGCGCGAATTTGAACCGCGCGTGCTCGGCGCTGGCGATGCGGATATCGGTCGACGACAGCAGGATGTAGAGCCCGGCCCCCGCGGCCCAGCCGTTGACCGCGGCGATGACCGGCTTCCAGACTCGCGGGTAATGGTCGCCCATGCGGCCGTCGACGCCGGTCTTCTGCCCGTGCACCGTGCCGGCGAGCGGCCAGTAGATGCGGTTGGTGCGTAGGTATTCGCGGTCGTCGGCGGTGAGGTCGGGGCGCGGCGTCAAATTGTGGCCGCCGCAGAAATGCCGCTCGCCGGCGCCGGTGAGGATCGCGCAGCGGACCGAGCGATCCTCCCACAGATCGATCCATGCCGCCGAAATGTCGTCAGACATTCTCTTGTCGAGGATATTCGCCTTCGCCGGGTTGTTGAGCGTGATATACGCGACCCCGTCGCGCTTTTCGTATTCGAGCGGCATGTCGGCCTTCCTGATAGCGACCCTGGTCGGGGAAGACCATATTCTATGCCCAGCGCTTGCGGGGAAACCTGAATGGATTGGCCAGCATCGCTGAGGCGACTGTTCCGGCGCAAACCGCCGACCGACTTGGCGCTCGACCAATGCCCGCAATGCGGCCGCGAGATGGAGCTGGTCGAGAGAACCACCTTTACCGGCGACGATATGCGCACCTATTTCTGTGCGCGCTGCGCCCGGGAATACGTCGTCGATTTTGGAATGGCTACGTGGCAGGCCTTGCACAACGCTCGCCATCCCGACAACAAGAGTTGACCGCGAGGCTCCCCGGTTGACAGCCGTGTTTCGCGCCTCTTCACTCCGCCGATGGCTTCACCCATGAAAATCGCCGTGGTCGGCGGTGGGCTCGGCGGGTTGAGCGCCGCGCTGGCGCTCCATCGCGCCGGGTTCGATGTCGGCGTCTACGAACAGGCGCCGGAGTTGAACGAGGTCGGCGGCGGCATCAACATGGGGCCCAACGCCGCCCGCATTCTTTATCGGCTCGGCCTCGGCAAGGAGCTCGATCGGGCGGCGGTGCGGCCGGCCTCGGCGCATGTGCGACGGTGGGACGATGGCCGCACCTTGCAAAAGGCGCCGCTCAACCCGCTCTGCGTCGAGCTTTATGGCGCGCCGCATCTGACAGCGCATCGCGCCGATCTGCAGGCGATCATTGCCTCGGGCCTGCCGAAGGAGCGCATCCATCTCGGATGCCGCCTGACAGGGCTCGCCGACCGTGGTGACCAAGTCGAAGTCGAATTCGCCAACGGCAATCGTGTCGCGGCCGATATCCTGGTCGGCGCCGACGGCATCCACTCGACCGTGCGCGCGCTCCTCTTTGGCACAGAGGACCCGAATTTTGCCGGCTGTGTCGCTTACCGCGGGCTGGTACCGGTCGAGCGCATCGCCGATCTCGGCTTGGAGCGCGGCAATCAATCCTGGCTTGGGCCCGGCGGGCACCTCGTGCACTATTTTGTCTCGGGCGGGCGGCTTTTGAATTTTGTTGGCTGGACCGAGCACGACAGCTGGAACCGCGAGGACTGGACCGACCGCGCGACGATCGAGCGCGCGCTCGTCGCGTTCGAGGGCTGGCACCCCCAGGTGCGCCGCATCATCTCCGAGGCCGACACCTGCTTCATCTGGGCGCTGTTCGACCGCGATCCGTTGCCGAAATGGTCGGCCGGCCGGGTGACCCTCTTGGGCGATGCCTGCCACCCGATGTACCCGTTCATGGCGCAGGGTGCGGCGCAGGCGATCGAGGACGGCGCTGCGCTCGCTGCGCTGCTGGCGCAAGGCGGCGACCCGGTGGCGATGCTGCAGCGGTACGAACAGATCCGTCTGCCGCGGGTGACGCGTTTGCAGCAGATGTCTCGCGCCAACAAGCACCGCTACCATATGCCGGACGGGCCGGAGCAGGTGGAACGCGACGCGGCGATGGTCGCCAACCGCGAACGCTCGCCGGAGACGATGCGCTGGCTGTTCGGTTTTGACGCGGGTCAGGTCGAGGCGGCGTGATCTGCTATCCTGTCGAATTCCCAGCGGCGAGAACGCGATGACCTTCTTCACCCTCAACGGCCGCTCGATTGAGGTAGACGCCGGCGGCGATACGCCCCTCCTCGACGTGCTGCGCAATCATTTGGGGCTCAAGGGCACCAAATTCGGCTGCGGGCTTGAGCAATGCGGCTGCTGCATGGTGCTGGTCGACGGTGCGCCGGAAAAATCCTGCGGCAAGGCGCTGTCGACCGTCGCGGGCAAGTCGGTGCTGACGATCGAGGGTCTTGGCTCACCCGAGCATCCGCATCCCCTACAAATGGCGTTTCTCGATGAGCAGGCCGGGCAATGCGGCTATTGCCTTCCGGGCATCCTCATTTCGGCGAAGGCGCTGCTCGACCAAAACCCGGCGCCGACGCGCCGCGAGATTGCCGAAGCGCTCGACGACAATATTTGCCGCTGCGGCAGCCACATCCGAATTCTCAAGGCGGTCGAACGCGCGGCTGTTATGTTGAGAGCTGGGGCGATGAGGGCCGAGCGATGAGCGCGCAGCCGCCGCTTCCCGCGCTTTTGGAGACCAACCCGCGGCTCGACCAATGGGTCAAGTTCGCGGCGCCCGGCCGGGTCACGGTTTCGACGGGCCGGGTAGAAATCGGGCAGGGCGTCTTGACCGCGATGCGCCAGATCGCCGCCGACGAGTTGGATGTCGCGCCCGAACGCATCGACCTGCAGACCGGCGACACCGACCTCACGCCCAATGAGGGCTACACCGCCGGCAGCCAGTCGATCCAATACGGCGGGGTGGCGCTGCGCCTGGCCTGCGCCGAGGTGAGGGGGTTGTTGCTTGAGGCGGCGGCGGCGCGCGTCGGGGCGACACGAGCGGAACTCGCGGTCAACGATGGCGCGATTACTCGCGCCGGTGCGCCGACTGGCGAGGATTACTGGTCGCTCGCCCCCGCCATCGACCTCAGCCGCAGGGCCACCGCCAGCGCCAGGCCGAAATCCGCGCGCAGCGAGATCGGTCGCAACGCGCCGCGCGTCGATCTCGGTGGCAAGGTGTTCGGCGTGCCGAGTTTTGTTCACGACATGGCGGTGGACGGCATGATCCACGCCCGCGTCGTGCGCCAACCGCGCCGCGGCGCTACAGTCGCGTCGATTGACGAGGCGGCGATCCGTCGTGCCGCCAAGGGCGACATCGACATCGTTCGCGACGGCAATTTCATCGCGATTCTGGGTGCCGACGAGACTGTCGTCGACAATGCCGCGGCGATCGCGCCAGGCCATGTGAGCTGGGACGGCCTCGACCCGATCAACCCCGGCCAGGAAGAGGCGCGCTGGCTGCTGCAACGGCCGTCGATCGACCGCAATCTCGGCCCCGAGCCGGTAGACCCCGCGCCTGGCCAGGCGCGTTACGAGGCGAGCTTTACCCGCATGCATATCGCGCACGCCTCGGTCGGCCCGTCGAGCGCGCTCGCGGTCTACAAGGACGGGCACCTGACCGTGTGGTCGCACACCCAGGGCGTCTATCCGCTGAAGGCGGCGCTCGCCCGCACCCTGAAGCTTGACCCGGCGCATATCTCGGTGAAGCACGCCCAGGGGCCGGGCTGCTACGGCCATAACGGCGCCGACGACGCGGCGGCCGACGCCGCGGTGATCGCGATGCGCCGGCCGGGCGTGCCGGTGCGGGTGCGCTGGCGGCGCGAGGAGGAGTTCGGCTTCGAGCCGGTGAGCCCGGCGATGGTGACGACCGTGCGCGCGATCCTCGACGACCAGGGTCGGCCGGTCGATTGGACGACGGAAATCTGGAGCGGCCGGCATTCGAGCCGGCCGGGCGGCGGTGGTAATCTGCTGGCCGCCGAGGCGCTGCCCGACCCGCCGCCGGCGCCGCCGCCCGCCGATCCGCCCGAAGCGAATGGCGGTGGCGGCACGCGCAATGGCGAGCCGCTTTACGCCTTTCCGACGAAGCGCATCATCCATCACCTCGTCGCCGAGACGCCAGTGCGCACCTCGTCGCTGCGCGGGTTGGGCGCGACAATCAATGTCTTCGCCATCGAATCGGCGATGGACGAGCTGGCGGAGCGCGCCAGGATGGACCCGGTCGATTACCGGCTCTCGGTGCTCACCGACCCGCGCGCCAAAGTGGTCGTCGCGCATGTCGCGAAGATGGCCGAGTGGCGGCCGGGCCTGCCGGTCGGCACCGGTGGCGGACGCGGTATCGGCTTTGCGATGTACAAGAACCGCGCCGCGTATTGCGCGGTCGTCGCCGATGTCGAGGTCGATGAGGCGGTGCGCGTCACCAAGATATGGTGCGCCGCCGACGGCGGGCTCATCATCAACCCGGACGGCGCGCTCAACCAGCTCGAGGGCGGGATCATCCAGGGGATCAGCTGGGCGCTCAAGGAAGGGGTGCGGCTCGACACCGCCGGGATCAGTTCGCGCGACTGGGAGAGCTATCCGGTGGTGAGGTTCAGCGAGGTGCCCGAGGTGTTTTGCGAGCTGGTCGGCCAGGACGCCGATCTGCCGCCGCTCGGCATGGGCGAGACCGCCGGCGGGCCCACCGTCGCGGCGATCGCCAACGCCGTTGCCCAGGCGCTGGGCGCGCGACTGCGCGACCTGCCGCTGTCGCGCGAGCGCGTGATGGATGCGCTGTTGAAGGCGTAGCTTGTCATTGCGAGGCGTCATGAGGCGCCGCGGCAATCTCCCGCCGGCTTGGCTTTGTTGGGAAGGAGATTGCTTCGCCCCGCTCGCAATGACGGCGCTTATCCTCGCCTTTTCCCGCCCGATGCGCCAATCTGCCCGCAAAATAGGCGGCGTACGGCGGCACGAGTCTTGCGACGGTGAGGCGATGTTCGGCTACATCGTAAGGCGGATCCTGGCGACCATCCCGGTCATGGTGGTGGTGGCCATCTTTGTCTTCGCGCTGTTGCATCTCTCGCCCGGCGATCCGGTGGCGATCATCGCGGGCGACAATGCGACCGCGGCCGACATCGCCCGCATCCGCACCAAGCTCGGCCTCGACCAGCCGCTGCTCGTGCAGTTCTACGATTGGGTCGGGCATTTGGTGCGCGGCGATCTCGGCATCTCGATCTTCACCAACCTGCCGGTGTCGCAGCTGATCGCGCAGCGGGTCGGGCCGACCGTCGCGCTCAGCATCTCGACCCTTCTCATTTCGGTGCTGGTGTCGATCCCACTTGGCGTGCTGGCGGCATGGAAGGCCGGCACCTGGATCGACCGAGTGGTGATGGTTTTCGCCGTGTTCGGCTTCTCCGTGCCGATTTTTGTTCTTGCCTATGTCCTCATTTACGTGCTGGCGATCGCAACCAACCTCTTGCCGGTGCAGGGTTATGTCCCGCCACAGGACGGGATAAGGCCGTTTCTGTCGCATCTGGTGATGCCGTCTATCGCGCTCGGCATCACCTTCACCGCGCTCATCGCCCGCATCACCCGCGCCAGCATGCTCGACGTGTTGGCGCAGGACTACATCCGCACCGCGCGCGCCAAGGGATTGTCGGACGAGCGCGTCTTGCTGCGCCATGCGCTGAAGAACGCCGCGGTGCCGATCGCGACGATCATCGGCATCGGCGTCGCACTGTTGATCGGTGGCGTGGTGGTGACCGAGACGGTGTTCGCGATCCCGGGCCTCGGGCGGCTGACGGTCGACGCGATCCTGCGGCGCGACTATCCGATCATCCAGGGGATCATCCTCATTTTCTCGGCCGCCTATGTCGTGGTGAATTTGCTCGTCGATCTGAGCTACGCGATCCTCGACCCGCGGATCCGGTACTGATTTATGGCTGTCGTCCCGAGCCAGATCGATCTCGTCGCGGCCGCCCGCCTGCCGCGCACACGCGGCGCGGTCGCGACCTATATCCGGCGGCATCCGACAGTGGTGATTGGCGGTGTGCTCTTGGGCTTGATGCTGTCGGTGGCGGTCTTCGCGCCCTGGCTCGGCACGGCCGACCCGACCGCGCTGGCGCCGGCGCATCGGCTGCGTTGGCCGTCGGCGGAATACTGGTTCGGCTCGGACATGCTCGGTCGCGACATTTACAGCCGCACGATCTACGGCGCGCGGGTGTCGCTGACCGTGGGGTTGAGCGTCGCGCTGTTGGCGACCGCGCTCGGGCTTTGCGTCGGGCTTGTGACCGGGCTCAACCGCTGGGTCGACGCGATCGTCATGCGCGTCATGGACGGGCTGATGTCGATCCCCGGCGTGTTGATTGCGATCGCGCTCATGGCTTTGACCCGCGCGAGCATGACCAACGTCATCTTCGCGATCACCGTCGCCGAGGTGCCGCGCGTCACGCGGCTGGTGCGCAGCGTCGTGCTGACCTTGCGCGACCAGCCTTTTGTCGAGGCGGCGATCGCCAGCGGCACGTCGCAAATCCGCGTGATGTGGCGGCACATCGTGCCCAACACTCTGGCGACGCTTTTGGTGCAGGGGACCTATATCTGCGCGTCGGCGATGATCACCGAGGCGATCCTCTCGTTTATCGGCGCCGGCACGCCGCCGACCATCCCCTCCTGGGGCAACATCATGGCCGAGGGGCGCGCGGTGTTCCTTGTCGCCTATTACATCGTGCTGTTTCCCGGCATCTTTCTGTCGTTGACGGTGCTGGCGATCAACCTCTTGGGTGACGGGTTGCGTGACGCGATCGACCCGCGCCTTGCGCGGCGGCTCTGACATGGCGGCCGTGGTCGAGACACGCACGCCGGCGCCGGCTGCCGTGGCCACGCCCAAGCCGCTGCTCGAGATCAACGATCTGCGCACCTGGTTCTTTACCCGCGACGGGGTGGTGCGCGCGGTCGACGGTGTGTCGTTCTCGGTGCTGCCGGGCGAGACGCTGGCGATCGTCGGCGAGTCGGGTTGCGGCAAGAGCGTCACGGCGCTGTCGGTGTTGCGGCTTATCGCGACGCCGCCGGGACGCATCGTATCGGGCAGCATCCGCTTTGCCGGCCGCGACCTCCTGGCGGCGAGCGAAGGGGAGATGCGCAAGGTGCGCGGCAACGAGATCTCGATGATCTT
>DATHCK010000073.1:0-16857 GCA_035319545.1 Allostellaceae bacterium
CGCGCTATCAGTGGTGGCTTGGCTCGATTGGGCTCGCCGTTGCGGGCATCATCGTCGGAGCCATCATCGGAGTGGCTTTCGGACCGGCCGCCCGCGCATTTGGCGGCCGCTTCGTCCTGTTCCTAGTGTCGCTCGCCATCATCTACGCGTCATATTGCCTGATCGCGAAACGCTTTCACGATCGCGATAAGCCAGAGCTTTACGCCCAACTCGTGGTCGGCTTCCGCCTCGTCAAAGTCGTCCTCGACCTGCTGGGAGTGAGCGGAAACTACCTGCAGCTCAACGCGATCGATTACGTCTTCCTGAGCGTGTTGGTCGGCATCGGCGTCTGGCTGTTCATCGATCTGGGATGCCTGCGCGGCACGCTCGGCGAAAACCAATACGGCCCCGATCCGCTCGCCGGACGCTGACAAGCCTCCGTCAGAAATTGATCTGCATCGACTGCAGCACATCTTTCGCGTTGAAGATGAAGGTCACCTTCTGCGACTTCGCGGGGCAGGCCGGCGACGAACTCGAGCTCAGCGGCTGCGGAAAATCGTATTCATAGGTCTTGCCGCCGTCCGCGGTCGGCGTCTCGGAAGCTGGTTTGCCGAGGGATTTGACAACCTCGGACGAGGTCGTGCCGCCCGCCTTCAGCCCCGCGACCTGCGCCTTGATCGCGTCAAGATTGCCGGGCGCGTATTCGCAGTGCATCCCCGCTTCGCCGCCGCACGCGGCCAGCATCAAGACAAACCCCAACGCGCAGAACTTCGCCAACATTCCTTAAACCCCATTGTCGTGGAGGCCGGGATGACAGCCACAGCTTTGCCGCGAGGTCAACCCTTCGGGGCGACGTCGAGCCTGACGGCAAGGCCCTCGAGGCCGGGCTTCGGCGCCGGATAGCGCGCCAGCACCAGCGGGTCGTGACCCGGCACGACATGCTCTAGCGAGGTCGCCAACCGCCGTACCGTGGCGAATCCCTCGAGCATGTCGCCCACATTGTAGACCGTCGGATAGGCTCGCATCTGTTCGAAATTGGCGTAGAAATGCGAGGCGTCGGCGGCGAGTACGACCCAGCCGCGCTCGGTCTTGACCCGCACGACCTGCAAGCCCGCCGTATGCCCGCCGACATGGTGAACGGTAATGCCAGGCGCTAGTTCGTCGGCGCCGTCATGAAACTGCACCCGGCCGCGGAATAGCCGGCCGATCATCGCCGTCACGTCGTCTTCCTCGAACGAGCGACGCAGCTGCGGGTGACACATGCAGCGCCCAGTGCAGAACGCCATCTCGCGATCCTGCAGGTGATAGGTCGCGTTCGGGAAGAGGGCGTTGTTGCCGGTGTGGTCGTAATGCATGTGACTGATGATCACGTCTTTGACGCTGTCGGAATCGATCCCAATCATTTTCAAGCCCTCGCCGGGCGGGGTGAGAAACTCGCGCCCGCGCTTCTTAGCCATCGCCGCGTCAAACCCGGTGTCGAGGATGAAGATCCGCTCCTCACCGACGATCGCCCAAACAAAATAGTCGAGCGGCATCGGCGCATTGTCGTGTGGGTCGCTCTGCAGAAAGTTCTCATGCGCGCGCCGGTCATGATGCGCGTACTTGACCGCATAGATCCGGTAGGTGTCGGACGCCATCTTGCTTCCTTCGATTGTCTCTAATCCTGCGCCATCATCCGGGCGGCGGCAGGCAAGGTCAGGAAATGCGGCGTATGCGTCGCCGCGAAGGCGAGGATGCGGTTCGTCAGCCCGGCGACCGTCACCCGCTCGCCGCGCGCGAGGCCGGCATAGGCGATCTTGGCGACGGCCTCGGCACTCATCATTCGCTGCATCTGCACGCCCGACAGCGTCCCGCCGGCGACGCTGAAGAACTCGGTCGCAGTCGTGCCTGGGCACAACACATTGATGGTGACGCCGCTGCCCTTCAACTCCTCGGCCAGCGCCTCTCCGAAGCTGCGAACGAAAGCCTTGGTCGCGCCGTACACCGCCATGTTTGGGCAGGGGAGAAACGACGCGGTGGACGCGACCAGCATGATCTTGCCGCGCCGGCGCGCCAGCATCTTCGGCAAGAGCGCCTGTGTCAGCTCGGTCAACGCGACGACGTTGACCTGCAGCATCTCGGCGTTTCGCGCGGCCTCGATTCGCTCGAAGCGGCCCATCGCGCCGAGCCCGGCATTGTTGACCAGCACCTCGATCTCGATCTCGCGCGTGTTCAGCTCGGCGACGAGCTTTGTTGCGCTGCCCGGCACCGCCAAATCGGCGACGATGACTGTCGTGCTGGCGCCAAGAGCGCGCAGGTCCTCGGCCAGGGTTTCCATCGGCGCCAGGCGCCGCGCGCTCAGCACCAAGTCATGGCTGCGCCGCGCCAGTTCGCGCGCCAGCGCCGCCCCGATCCCGCTCGACGCGCCAGTGACCAGCGCGACAGGACGATTGCTGCTGTTCATGGGCGACCTATGATCGTACCGCACCCATTAGCATAGGACCGGCGGGGGCCGGCAAAAGGAGAAAAACGATGAGATGGAGAAGCGCGGTCGTGCTGGCCGCGTTGGCCGCCGGGTCGGCCTACGCGGACGATGCGATCAAAGCAGGCAAATGGGAATTTTCGGCTCAGGTTCAGATGCCGAACATGCCAAAACTGCCGCCGGGGGTGCAGCTGCCGCCGGGGGTCAATATCGGCGCCGGCGGGGTCAGCGTCACCCGCACCTCCTGCGTCGATTCAGCAACGCCGATGCCGGCGGACATGCATCAATCCGGCCAGCAGCACGGCCAATGCAAGGTCGCGAAGCTCGACAGCAGCGGCGGTACGGTGCGCTGGGAATCGACCTGCCTTCCGTCCGACGGCACGACGGTGCATTCCGAGGGCGTCGCGCACTACAACGGCGATACGATGGAGGCCGACATGAAAACCGTCGTCACCAGCTCCAACGGACAAGCGACCGAGACGACCCAGCACGTTACCGGCCATTACCTGGGCCCCTGCGATGCCAAATGAAGCGACAAAACCCACAGGGCCGCGTCGACGGCAAATCCAACTGAGCGAGACTGAGCAGGCCGCGTTCTTTAACGCCACCCGCAAATGCTGCCTCGCGACGCTCGACAATGATGGCTACCCGCACCTCGTGGCGATGAACTACGGCGTCCACAATGGCGTGTTCTACATGACTTCCTATGGCAAGGCGCAAAAGGTGCTCAACATCCACCGCAACCAAAAGGTCGCGCTGATGATGGAGAGCGGCGCCTCCTACGGCGAATTGAAGGGCGTCATGGTGCGCGGCGTCTGTGACATCGTCGAAGGTGAGGACGCGGTCCGTGAGGCCTGGGCGATCATCTCGCGCGCCGGCGAAACGCCGCGCCGCCGTGAGACCAACGACAGCGCCCCCAAGCGCGTCGTGCTGAAGGTGACGCCGCTGCGCATCGTCAGCTGGGATCACACCAAACTGGGCGGGCGGTATTAGGCGCTCGCGAACGTATCCTCGATCAGCCGGGTGAGCACATCGCGCGCGTCAAAATGGGCGAGCGCGACATCGCGCGCGGCCTGCATCTCGGCGGCGTGGTTGGCCTCGACCGCCGCGATCGCCGCCGCCGCCTCGTCGCCGGTCGAAAAGGCGTGCAGCCCGCGCCCGGTCGGCAGGAAATGGGAGAACCCGGTATCCTGCACCACCACGGGGCGCGATGCGGCGAGGTAACAGGCACTGCGCGTCGAAAACCAGCCGGTCCTGAGCGCGACATAGACGTTTTTCGCGATCGACACCTCCGCGCGCGAGGCCGCGACATAGTCCTGGTAATTCTCGGGGGTAAGCGTCGCCGACGGGCCGTCCTCGACGGCCCAGCCCTGCGCCGCGAGCGTGTCGCGCGGCGCCTCGGTGCCGCCGATCGCCAAGCGGAATGGCCGCGCAAACCGGTGCGGCAGATCGGCGATCTTGGCGAATTCCTCGGCCTTGCCGCGATACTCGACCCCGCGATATTCGAGCTTTCCCTTGAAGACGTTCCACGTCATCACCGTGCTCCATGCCGCGTTGGGCGCGAGCGCCTCGGGTCGCGCCGGCCACAACTCGGGCACAATCGGCATGCGCGTCTTCTTCCAGGCGATCCCCGCCGCCGGCATAAGGCAACCCGGTGCACCGAAATTCTCGGCGTAGGTGAAATGGCGGTCATGCGCGTGGACGCCGGCGCACCAGCGGTCGACATTCTCCGACCAGCTCGGGCGCTCGGAAAGGATGATCTGGTTGTAGCCGGGATCGCTGTCGAGAAAGAGCTTGAGGCACCGCGCCGGCAGCACATCCGGAAAAAAGCTGCCGCCGCTGACATTGATGAAGAGATCGGCGCTCTCGGCGAAGCCGTTGAACGCGGCGGCGGTCATCCCGCTATGCGTCTCGTGCAGATGCAGATAGTGCCAGCGCTCGCTGAGCTCCGGCGCATGGCGCGCAAAGAAATCGCGCAGATAGGCGGCCGAGTAGGCCGGATCGTCGACCATTGCCCGCTGCAACGGGTGATAGGGCCAGCACCACGTGTCTTCGTGATAGACGACGTCGTGGCCGAGCCGCGCCAGGCCGATGGCATATTGCAGGTAATCCCAGGCAACACCGCCGACCGGGTACTGCGCCACCATCCCGGCGACGATGATCCGCAATTTTTGCGACGACGCGACCATGCCCGGCCCGACAACGCCGGCAGGGAGCCGCTATTCCCCGCCGGCGCTATGCCACGGCCGCTACACCCCGGCGTATTCGGCCGAGATGTCCTTGCCCGTGTAATCGGTCAGCATCGCCGTCGCGCCGATGCCGACGACCGCCATCGCTAGGATGTAGAGACAAATCGGCAGGCTCGAATGGTACGTCGCGTAGAGCCAGGTCGAGATGATCGGCGACGGCCCTCCGGCGATGATCGAGGCGAGCTGATAGCCGATCGACGTGCCGCTATACCGTAGGCGGGGAGAGAAGCTCTCGGCGATCAGCGCCGCCTCGGGCCCGTATTGCGTCATCACCGGGATGAGCGAGATCGCGATCGCGATGAAAATCACCCACGGAATGCCGGTATTGAGCATCGCGTAATAAACAAAACCAAAGATGCCCATAAACGCCGCGCCGAGCATGTACATGTTCTTACGGCCGATCTTGTCGCTGAGCGCGCCGGCGCAGACCACCCACATAAAACCGAGGATGGTCTGGGTGATGACCGCCATCAGGATGAAATTACGCGACTGCCCCAGCACCGTCGTCGCGTAGGTGAAGATAAACGTGCCGACGATAAAGCCCGGCCCCTGCTCCGGCAGGCGCAGCAGCGCCGACAGGATAATCTGCTTCGGCTGCCGCTTCAGCACTTCGAAGACCGGCACGCGTTCGATCCGCTCTTCCTCGAGGATGCGTTTGAAGACCGGCGTCTCGCTGATGCCGAGCCGGATCCACATGCCGATCGCCACCATGACGATACTGATAAGGAACGGAATGCGCCAACCCCAGACGCCGAACTGATCGCCCGAGAGGTAGCTAAAGACCAGCACCGCGACATTGGCGAGGGTCAATCCAGCCGGTGCGCCGAATTGCGGCCAGGCCGAGATGAAGCCGCGGTTCTTTGTGCTGCGCGACCACTCCATCGCCAGCAGCACCGAGCCGCCCCACTCGCCGCCCACGCCGATGCCCTGTATGAGGCGCAGCAACGTCAGGATGACCGCGCCCCAGATACCGATGCTGTCATAGGTCGGCACCAGTCCGACCAGCGTCGTGGCGATGCCGGTCAACAGCAAGGTGACGATCAGCGTCGCCTTGCGGCCGATGCGATCGCCCCAATGGCCGAAGATCGCCGCGCCAATCGGCCGGCCGACAAATCCAATGAAGAATGTCGCGAAGGAGGCGAGGACGCCCATCAACGGGTCGGATTTCGGAAAGAAGGCCGGCCCGAAAACCAGCGCGCTAACCGTGCCGTAAAGCAGAAAGTCGTACCACTCGATCGTGGTGCCGACCGTGCTCGCAATCAGCGCCCGGCGCAGTTGCGCGCGATGCTCCTGCTCGGAGAGGCCACTAAAAACGACGTCTGACGCACTCATCCCAACCTCCCTGCTGAACATCCTTTCCGCCCCGGCCCCGATCGGATCGGTCGTTCGTCCCCCGCGGCGGCCGGTCGGCGAGGGGCGGCTTTGACCGCTCACTCCGCGGGTTCGTAGCCTGCGTCGGTCGAGATCTCCTTGTTGGTGTAGTCCGGCAGCATCAGCGTCGTGACGATGCTGATGACCGCGCAGATCACGACATACATCCCGATCGGGTAGGTCGAGTGGTATGTCGCGAACAGCCAAGTCGAGATAAACGGCGCCGGGCCGCCGGCGATGATCGAGGCCAGCTGATAGCCGATCGAGGCGCCGCTATAGCGCAGGCGCGGCTGGAAGGCCTCGGCGATCAGGGCCGCCTCGGGGCCATACATCGTCATCACCGGGATGAACGACAGCGCGACCGCGATGAAGATCATCGTCGTGTCCTTGGTGTCGAGCATCGCGAAATAGACGAAGGTGAACACCGCGACGAAGATGCAGCCGATGATGTACATCTGTCGCCGCCCGATCTTGTCGGAGATCGCACCGGCGATCGGCGCCCAGACAAAGCCGAGCCCCGTCGTCACGATCAGCCCGGTCAGCAACAGGTTGCGCGAGGCGCCCAGCACTTGCGTGCCATACGTGAAGATGAAGGCGTTGAAGATGTAGCCCGGCGACTGCTCGGCAAGGCGTAAGAGCGCGGTCAAGGCGACCGTCTTCGGTTGCTTCTTCAGCACCTCGACGACGGGCGCCCGAGCGACTTCCTCGCGGTCGAGGATGCGCTGAAACACCGGGGTCTCGAGGATGCCGAGCCGGATCCAGAGGCCGACGCCGACCATTACGATGCTGATGAGGAACGGAATGCGCCAGCCCCAGACGAGAAACTGGTCACCCGAAATATAGCTGAAGACCAGCACGGCGATATTGGCGAGAAAAAGCCCCGCCGGCGCGCCGAATTGCGGCCACGCGGCAATAAAGCCGCGGTTCTTGGTGCCGCGCGCCCATTCCATCGCCAGCAGCACCGAGCCGCCCCACTCGCCGCCAACGCCGATGCCCTGAATGAGCCGCAAGAGGGTCAAAATCACCGCGCCCCAGATGCCGATCGAGTCGTATCCCGGCACGAGGCCGACCGCGGCCGTGGCAATACCAGTCATCAGCAGCGTGACGATCAGCGTCGCCTTGCGGCCGATGCGATCACCGTAATGCCCGAAGATCGCGGCGCCGATCGGCCGCGCGACAAAACCGATAAAGAAGACGCCGAATGCTTTCAGCGTATCAATAAGCGGGTCGGAGCCGGAAAAGAAGACCTTGCCGAAGACCAGTCCGGTCATCGTGCTGTAGATCAGGAAGTCGTACCACTCGATCGTGGTGCCGACTGTGCTGGCGATCACGGCGCGCCGCAGATGGGCGCGGTGCTCGGCGTCGGACAAACCCCCAGTAACAACAGCGTCGGTCATCTAAGGCGTCCCTCTCATTTTTTTGCGTAGATGAACAAAAATTCATCTTGTGAAAGGAGCGTATCAGAGCGTTGGGCGGCGCGGAATAGGGGTCGTCGCCCGCTGTGCCAGGGTTATCGGGATTTGGCTACCAGGACTTCTTCGCGTTCGGCACGCCCGTGCTGATCGCCTTGCTCAGATCCTGGGTTTGCGCGCAGTTGCCGCACGCGGCCTGAAGCACTGCCAGCCGCTGTTTCGCCTTGTCCATCTGCCCCAACTCGACATAGAGCTCGCCGAGATACTCGTTGGCGCCGAGATGGTTCGGCATCTGTGTCAGCGCCCGGTTGTAATATTGCATCGCCATGTCGGTCTGGCCGGTCTTGCGCAGGCTGTAGCCCATCAGGTTCAAGGCGTCGGCGTTGTTAGGCTCTCTTTGGATGACCGCAGTCAGAATCGGGATCGCGTCGCGGTAGTCGCTCGCGTCGACCTTTTGCTGCGCGGCGGCGAGCGTCATCGCCGCCGGTGCGGCGGGCGCTGCGGGCTTGGTCGGCTCGTACTCGCGCGTGCTGTCGGCGTGCACCGGGGGCGCGGCACAGCCGAGAGCGACAAGGGCGGCAAGCGATGTGCCGAGGCGATGACGCATGGCAACCTCCTGTTCAGATCGTTGCGGGGTCTGTCTTTAGCCCAGCTTCTCATCTCATGGCGGTCACATCGCCGCGAGGCGGTCAGCGCCCCTTTATCACCGGCTTGCGGCGCTCGCGCCAGGCCCGATGGCTTTCCGCCTTGTCCTCGGTCAACTCCAGCGCCATGAAGCGGTAGAGATCGGCGTTCGCCGCCTCGCGCAGCGGCACGTCGAGCCCGAAATTGACCGCCTCTTTGGCGAGCCGCGTCGCCAGAGGCGGCAGCGCGGCGATGTGCTCGGCGACCTCCATCGCCTTCGCCATCAGTTCGTCATGCGGCACCAGCCATTGCGCGAGACCGGAGCGGTAGGCTTCCTCGGCCTTCAGTGGAAACCCCATTGCGACGCGCATCGCCGTGCCGCGCCCGACCCAGCGCGCGAGCCGCACCGTGCCGCCCTGTGCCGGCAGAATGCCGAGGCCGACTTGCGGCAGCCGCCACTCGGCCTTGTCCGACGCGACGATCAGGTCGCAGCAATAGGTCACGATGCAGCCGATGCCGACCGCGTAGCCGTTGACCGCAGCGATCACCGGCTTCGCGAAGTCCGTCAGCAGATTGAACGCCTGATGCCGCCGCCGTTTCGGCAAGGCTTCGATCGCGTCGGCGATCGACGCGCTGGTATGGGTTTTCGGGTCCTTGATGTTGGCGCCGGCGCTGAATGCCTCGCCCCGGTCGTCGCCGGTGAGGATCACCACGCGGACGCTCGGATCATCTTCGAGCTGCGGCAGCAGCTCCTTGAACCCGTCATTGTAGTCCTCGCCCCAAGCGTTACGCGCTGCGGGCCGCGACAAGGTCAGGATCGCTACATGGCCGCGCTGTTCATGGAGGAGGGGCATGGCGCCGATCCCAGGTTGGAATCGCGCGATGATAGGCGGCTCTGAGCGAGACGCAACAGTATCGCTGCGAACACCACGATTAGCGTACTAATGGATCAGCGCGGCATTGTTCAAAAGAAGAAACGCGATCAGAAAGATCATCGGGAAACAAAACCAAAATACAAGCGTCGACATAACTCCCTCTGCTGCAGTTTTCATGCAAAGGAAAAACGAGCCGTTATGATCCAATGTTCCACGGCAAAGAGTGACGTTTCTTAACGAGTTGCAACAAATGGGACTCACTGTCACATTTCGTCTTAAATAACCCCGGCATTTTTCAACTCAATGATTTCGTCGACCGACAGGCCGAGCCAGCCGCGGTAAATCTCGTCGTTGTGCTGGCCGAGTTTGGGGCTCGGCGTCGTCTTACGTCGGTCGGCGCCGTGGAAACGCAGTGGTGAAGTCGGCACCGTGATCGGCCCCATCTCGTCATGCTCGATATCGTCGAGAAACCCACGCTCGTGCATGTGCCGGTCATGCATGACCTCGTCGACCTCGCGCACCGGCGCGAGCGGAATGCGCCGCTGTTTGGCGATCGCGAAAATCTCCATCTTGGGCAGCGTCTTGCTCCACGCCTCGATCGTCGCATCGACCAGCACGCGGTTTTCGACCCGCGCGGCCGGCGAGGAAAAACGCGGGTCATTCCGCAGATCCTCGCGACCCATCGCCGCCAACAGGTTATGCCAATGCTCCTCGACCGCGAGGTTCATCGCGATATAGCCGTCCTTGGCCGCGTAGACATTGATCGGCACGCGGTTGTGACTGGCATTGCCGGTGCGTGGCGGCGTCATGCCGCTGCGATGATAAGCCTCGAATTGCGACGTCATCGTCGCATACGCGGCTTCCTCCATCGCCACTTCGACCAGCCGCCCGATCCCGGTCACCGACCGCTCGTAAAGCGCCGTCACGGTCGCGGCGTAAAGGTGGATGCCGGAGAGAAAATCGACGACCGCCGGCCCGGCCTTCAGCGGCGGGCCTTCGGCATCGCCGGTGACGCTGATGATCCCGGAATAGGCCTGGATCGTCAGGTCCATCGCCAGATTGTCGCGATCGGGACCGCTGAGCCCATATCCGGTACCCGAGGCGTAGACCAACCGCGGGTTGATCGCGTGCAGCACCGAAAACCCGACGCCGAGCCGGTCCATCACCCCCGGAGCGAAGTTCTCAAGCAGCACGTCGGCCTTCTCAGCCATGCGAAATAGCAGCCCTTTGCCGCGCTCGTCCTTGAGGTTGAGGGTGATCGCGCGCTTGTTCGAGTTGAGCATCGCAATCGGAAACGTCGTCGATTTGCCGGGCGGCGCGCGGCGGCGCAGCGGCTCGCCATTGGGGGGCTCGATTTTGATGACGTCGGCGCCCGCCGTCGCCATCAGCAAAGTCGCGTAGGGCCCCTGATAGACTTGCCCGAAATCGAGGACGGTGATGCCGGCGAGCGGCATGTTGGCGCGCGCCATGACGACGTGACCGCTACCGCCCCTTGAACCCGCGCGGCGCGCGCTTTTCGGCAAAGGCGCGGGCGGCTTCCTGGAAGTCCTCGGTCAGATAGAGCCGGAACGGCGCGGCCATGTACGTCGCTTCCTTCACCAAGCGCTCCATGTACCAGCGTCGCGTGCGCACCGTGCTGCGGACGCTGAGCGGCGGGTTCTTCGCGACCTGCAGCGCCAACTCCTTGGCGATTTCGAGCACCTGGCCCTGCGGCGCGATGCGGTTGAAGAGCCCGGCCGCCATGCCTTCCTCGGCGGTGAAGAAGCGCCCGGTCAGCGCGACCTCGTCGCCGAACGCCGCGGCGGCGCGATAATGGAACAGCGCCCAGTAGCGCGACGCCCCGAGTCCGCGCGAGGTCTCGGTCAGCTGGAATCGTGTGCCGGCCTCGGCGACGATCAGATCGCATTCAAGCGTCAGCCCCAGCGCCAGCCCCAGCACATGTCCGTGCACGGCGGCGATCACCGGTTTCCAGTTCACCGCACGCGTGAGCAGATCGGCCGAATTGGTGCCCCAGCCTTGCGGCCCGCCGAGTTTCTCGAATTCGTCGCGACTTCGCAGTTGCCGCTGATGCACATCGGCGCCTGAAGAGAAAGCGCGGCCCTTGCCGCAAAGGATCGCGACCTCCGCCTCGGGATCGAGATCGAAGCGCCTGAGCGCGTCGGCGAGCTGCGCGACCACCTCGTCGCTGACCGCGTTGAGCTTTTCCGGCCGGTTCAGCGAGATCGTCGCG
This sequence comes from Allostellaceae bacterium, assembly GCA_035319545.1. Taxonomy (GTDB): domain Bacteria; phylum Pseudomonadota; class Alphaproteobacteria; order ATCC43930; family CGMCC-115725; genus DATARH01. The sequence goes on from DATHCK010000073.1 coordinate 11,202, forward strand.
ACGCGGTCGGCACATTCGTAAAGCACGAGATCGTCAGCCACCGCTTCCTCCCGCGAGTTTTCGCTACAGGCGGAAAAGCTTGCGGGGGAAGGGGCAGGGTGTCAACGATCGCCCAAGGGCGGTCCGGCATGCCGCGCCGCCCGCATCATCCTAGCAGCAAGACGATGACCAGAATGATCACTAAGAGGCCTATGCCGCCAGAGGGGTAATAGCCCCAGCCCGCGCTGTAGGGCCAGGTCGGCAGCGCGCCGACCACCAGAAGGATCAAGAGAATGAGGATCAAGAGCCGCACGGCGTCTCTCCTTTTCTTCTTGGTAGAGGTCTGTCCCCGAGCGCGGCCTAGCGCCGGCCGCCGACGAGCTCGCGAACGGCATCTTTTGCCTTGCCGACGGCGGAGCGGACGCGGCCTTCGGTCTTCTCGGCGCGGCCCTCGGCCTCGAGCCCGCGGTTGCTCGTCGCCTTGCCGGCGACCTTCTTGATCGTTCCGGACGCCTTCTTGGCGGCGCCTGCGACGCGTTCCTTGTCCATGACCAAAGCTCCCGGCTTACTCGAACATGGTCAGGACAGAACGGCGGCTCGGGTTGATGGTTCCGGAATGGAACCTGGCTTCAGCCGGCGCAGGCCTCGGCGAGCCAGCGTTCGTCGCGCGTCGAAGGCCGCCGAGCGAGGCGCATTCTGAGCCGCTGCTCGGCCCGGCCCCGGTGGCCGGCGCGCAGGCAAGCGACGATGTAGGTGTCCTCGAACACCTCGCGCTGCGCGTGGCTGCCGCCGATGCGCGGCAGATCGGCCAGCGCGTCGCCGAGCAGTCTTGCCGCCGCCTGGTAGTCGCCGGCGGCAAACGCCGCTGCGCCGGCGCACAGCTCGGGCACCACCGGGCCTTGCGGCAACCGTCCGGCCTCAAGCCGCGCCCGGCACTCCCCGACACGGGTCTCGGTCAGATCGCCGCTCTCGGCCAGCGCCGCGTGCACATCGGCGAAATGGATGCCGGCTTGCGGGAAATACCGCCCGGCACGCGCCGCGACCTCGCCCCCGTCATCGAGCGGCCCGCCGGCTTCCTCGTAAATCTGCCAGCGCCACAGAAACGATGCGGAGTCCGCCAGATTGAATAGTGGCGGCGCGTGCGACACGGCGGGGCGGATCGCCTCGGCATAGAGCGCGCGGGCGCGCTCCGGGTTGCCGCGTGCCAGCTCGAACAGCGCGAGATGCCACGAGATGTGGCAATGAAGCTGGCTTTCGCGCGCGTAGCCGGGAAGCCAGGCCTCGACAAAAGCAGCGCCGCGCTCGGGGTCGCCCGCCTCGTAGTAACCGTGGGCGCGGGCATGTGCGGCAAAGGCGTTGCGCGGATTGCCGACCAGCGCGCGTTCGACCTCGGCGGCGCCGCGTGCATTATCGCCCAGCTCGATGCGCGCCCAGCCGAGATAGGTGAGAAACCACCAATCTTCGCCCCAATGTTTGGCCTGGCTTTCGAGCAGCGCCAACTGCGCTTCATGATGGTCGAGCCGGCCGCTGAAGCCCAAGAGCCCGAACACACCGAGCGCCAGTCCCAGCACCATCGCGTCACGCGGGTATTCGGCGATATGTTCGTCGACCAGCGCCAGCGCCCGTGGCCCGTTGCCGTCGATCACCAGCGCGATCGCCTCGATGTGCCGGGCCTCGCGTGGCGTGACCTTGCCGGCAAGACTGCGTGCCCTAGCCGCCGCTGCTTTGGCCTCCGGGATGCGCGCCTGCACGTGACAGAGCCGCGCCCGGGCGATATGCGCCAGCGCGAAATCGGGATCGGCGGCGAGCGCCAGGTCATAGAGCGCCTCGGCGCCGGCATTGGCCGACAGCATCAGGTCGACGGCCGCCACGTAATCCGCCGCGCCCGCTTCGCTCGCGGTGCTGAGCGGCAGGCCAAAGCGATCTTCGAACGGCATCGCGTCGCCTCGCGGAGCGGTTGGGAGACGCCCAGATTACGGCGGGGCCATCGCCGAGGCCAGCGCCGGTCGGACGAAGTTCGCTCCATCCGTTGGGCAATTTGCGCTAAGCTGTACTGGCCCGCCCCGAGCGTGCGGCGCGCGGGGCTGCCTGTATGGCAAAGCGAACCCGAGGCAGTAGCCCTTGACGTCGGAACCCGAACCTTCTCACGGCGCTCCAGCAGACGTCCTCGAGGCGATCGGCGACGCGGTGTACGCCATGGATGACACCGAACGCATCCTGTTCGCCAACCGGCGCGCGCTCGAATTGTGGGGCAAGACCGCCGCCGACGTGGTCGGCCGACATCTCCTCGACCTGTTCCCTGCGGCCGCCAATGGCGTCCCCTATCGGGCTTATCGCTCGGTACTGAGGACGCGCCGGCCCGAGCATCTCGAAACCGTCGCGCCCGCGCTGGGCAATCGCTGGATCGAGCTCGACGTTCATCCCGCGCCGCATGGCGGGCTCGTCGTCGTGTTCCGCGATATCGACGACCGTAAACGCGCGGAAGCCGCATTGCACGACAGTGAGGAGCGACTTCGTCAGGCCAACGAACTGCTGGAACGCAGGGTCGCGGAGCGCACCGCCGAACTCGAAGCCGCCAACCGCGAGCTCGCCGCGCAGATCGAGGAGCGCGAGGCCGCCGAGGCCCAGTTGCGCCAAAAGCAGCGCATTGAATCGATCGGCAAGTTGACCGCCGGCATAGCGCACGACTTCAACAATCTGCTGACCTCGATCATCGGCAATATCGAGCTGGTGGAGGCGCGGCTCGGCAAACACGACGAGCGCGCCCATCGCCTGTTGACAGCGGCGAGCGCGGCCGCCGAGCGCGGCGCGAGCCTGACCGCGCAGCTGCTGGCGTTCTCACGCCAGCAGCGGATGCATCTCGAGCCGGTCGACCTCAATCGGGTCATCACCGACATGGTGCCGCTGCTGCACAGCTCGGTTGGCGCCACGATCAGCATCGAGGTGAACCCGGCGATGGATTTGTGGCCAGCGCTGGTCGACGCCGCGCAGATCGAGCTTGTCCTGCTCAATCTGACGATCAATTCGCGCGACGCGATGCCCGACGGCGGCGTGATCACGATCTCGACCGGCAACGTCACGCTCGGCCCGACGCAACAGCCTGAGGAGCCGCAGGCCGGCGATTATGTCGTTGTGTCCGTCACCGACACGGGCGGCGGCATCGCCGCGGACATTATCGACCGGGTCTTCGACCCGTTCTTCACCACCAAGGAGGTCGGCCGCGGATCGGGGCTCGGCTTGTCGCAAGTGCTGGGCGTGGCGCAGCAGCTGGGCGGCAGCGTGCGCATCGCCAGCGAACCCGGCGCCGGGACGATCGTCACCATGTTCCTGCCACGGGCTGGGAGCATCGCAGGCGAAAACGCGCGCACCCTGGCCGACCGCGCTGCCGCGCCGATCGAGCGGCCGGTCGGCGGCATCCTGCTGGTCGACGACGATCCCGATGTACGGGCAGTCGCTGCGGCGATGCTGCGCGAGGCCGGGCACACCGTGATCGAGGCGGGTAGCGGCGGTGCCGCGCTCGAGCATCTCGACGACGAAGCCTCTCACATCGACCTGTTGATTGCCGATCTGGCGATGCCGGGGATGAACGGCTTCGAACTGGCCCGCGCCGCGCGACAGGAGCGCCCGGACCTACCGATCCTCTTTGTCACCGGCTTCGCCGACATGGCGCAGTCCGAGAAAAGCGCGCATGGGACCGTGCTGCAGAAACCGTTCCGCGCCGACGAGCTGACCGCCAAGGTCGCCGAGGCTTTGGCGTAGCTGCTGTTCTTGTCTCCCTCGCGTAGGAGGGGGGCAAGGCGGGTGATGAGGCGACTGCCCCGGGTTCCCGCCTCCATGGGAATGACGATCGGCTACTTCATCTGCGGGATCACCAGAAACAGATCTGTGTCCTCGGTCTTCTCGCCAGCGGCGGTGACGAGCGCATGCGCCTGACCGCGATGATGCGTCTGGTGATTGAAGAAATGCGTCACCAGCAACCGATTGGGCGCGGTGACTTCGCGCTGCGCGGCGCCGCTGAACCAGGTCATGTCGCGGTTGAGCCAGGCGTCGTCGACCCGCCGCCCCCAATCCTCGATCTTGGCGTCGGCCGCGACCCGCCTCGCGCAGAGTTCGCCGTAATCGACGAGCATATGGCCGCTTTCCTTGATCGGTGTCGTCGGCCGTTCCCAGCCGTCGAAGCGGCTCATCCATTGGCCGTCGCCCCACAGGATGTGGACCAGCGTATTGTGCAGCGAGCCCCAGAATGCGCCGCGGTCACGCCGGCGTTCGTCATCCGATAGCCGGCTCGCCGCCGCGTAGAGGCGCCGGTTCATCTCGGCGTTGTAGGCCGCCATCGTCCGGCAATAAGCGGGTGTGATCATCGGTACCTCCGTATTATGCAACGCAATAACAACTCTTGTTTGCCGCAAGCCGTTTGGCGCGGCAATATTGATTCCGGTCAACCAAAGGGTAACAAATTCTCAAGTCTAACGCGTGGATGCGGTTCTCTACGCTCTCCGTGCAGGTCTCACAACTGAGATTTTTTCATTCGTTAGTTGAGAGTTGCTTACGTGAATCGGTGATGAACCGTCGCTGGCCAACGCACTAAATCTCGGCGGCAATCACCGGTAAGGGCCGTTCGATCTCGCGAAGCTTTTCGAAAACCGCGATCATTGGTTTGCCCGAAGGCGCTTCAGGCGGCAATCTTGATTCGGGTCAATCACGGGGAAGAGACGATGCCTGAAGGACAACGGCCGAAGCCGCAACCGACGCCCGAGACGCAGCATTTCTGGGACGGCGCCAAGACCGGCGAACTGCGCCTGCAGCGCTGTAATTCGTGCAGCAAGGTGTATTTCCCGCCGCGCCCGTTCTGCCCCGCCTGCGCTAGCCGCGAGGTCAGCATCTTCGCCGCGAGCGGCAAAGGCCGGCTCTACAGCTACGTGATCCATCACCGCGCGGTGCCGGGCTTCACGCCGCCTTATGCGATCGCCGTCGTCGAATTGGATGAAGGGCCGCGCATGATGACCAATATCACCGGCTGCCCGCAGACCCCCGAGGCGCTGGTGCTCGACATGCCGGTCGAGGTCGCCTGGGAAAAGCTCGACGACGACATCACCCTGCCTCTCTTCCGGCCGGCGAAAGGTTGACGACGATGACCGGAAAACGCAGCGACATCGCCATTGTCGGCGCGGCCGAGACGACGGAAATGGGTCGCATCTCGGAATTGTCGCAGATCGGCCTCCACGCCGACGCCGCGCTCAACGCGATGAAGGACGCCGGGCTCACGCCCAAGGACATCGACGGGATCGCCACGGCCGGCGAGACGCCGGTGACGCTCGCGCATTATCTCGGCATTACCCCGAAATGGGTCGATGGCACCGCGGTCGGCGGCTGTTCGTTCATGATCCATGTCCGCCACGCCGCCGCGGCGATCGAGGCCGGTCTCGCCAAGACCATCCTCATCACCCATGGCGAAAGCGGCCGCTCGGGTGTCGGGCGTACCCGCCCGCCGGCTTCGGCCGCGAGCCTCGCGGGACAGTTCGAAATCCCTTACGGCCCGATGGGGCCGCCGACGCTCTTCACGATTCCCGTCCTGCGCTACATGAAGACCTACGGCCTGACGCACGAGCAGCTGGCAATGGTCGCTGTGATCCAGCGCGAATGGGCAGCGATGAACCCGCGCGCCACCTTCCGCGAG
>DATHCK010000074.1:0-12896 GCA_035319545.1 Allostellaceae bacterium
GGAAATTTCCGCCTCGGGCGGGCTTTTCGGCTATCGCAAGCGGATGGATGGCGGCTACACGGTGGCGACGCTTGGGGTGCGGACGATCGACCTGGCGCCGGACAATTTCCGGCTGATGATGGATTACATGCCGGCGGTAAGGCTGCACTGGAAAAAGCTGCGCTTCCGGATCGGCAACCGCTTCATGGAGGAATGGCGCACCAAGCGCAAATGGGCGCTTGACGAGGAGACGCCTTTCGAGGCGGTGCGCACGCTTGACCCCGAGGGCGACCCCTATGTGCTCGAGCGCGCGAAGAACGCGATCGCCGACTCGTTCCCGATGTTCCGCGAGGTCAAGATCGAGCAAAGCTGGGGCGGGATGATCGATGTGATGCCGGATGCGATCCCGGTCATTTCGGCGGTCGATGCGGTGCCAGGGTTCTTTATCGCGACCGGGTTCTCCGGCCATGGGTTCGGGATCGGCCCGGGAGCGGGGCGGCTCGTCGCCGACATGGTCGCCGGCGGGCCGACCATCGTCGACCCGACGCCGTTCCGCCTCACGCGCTTTACCGACGGCTCGAACCCCAAGCCGCACCCGCTCGCGAGCTAGAAAGAGGATCGCGGCGGCAAGCAGCTTGTGGATGCGGCACTCGCGGCCCTTTCTGGTGGCGGCGAGGAAGAGGCGCACGAGAAGCGGCATCAGCGCGCGATAGGCGCCGCCGACCAGCGCCTGTTTGAGGGCGGGGGCGCGTGAGAGAAACGGAATGGCGAGGGCCGCGGTCACGGGGTAGATGTAAGCGCGCCCCGATGAATTGTTAGATATAATATTATGCGATTTTCGTATTGCTGTTTTGCGCATGAGTGTGATCCTAAAAAGAAGGCCACACCTAGTGACCGCGCCCGCAAGAGCAGTGAGCGTTGTCGCTTCCTTGTAATCGTGGGGCGGAAGGGCCACATCTAAGTGGTCAACTCTTGGTTCGGCACGCATTTCGTAGCTCGTAGAGCGCCGAACCGCCTCCCGCAAAAAAGCCAATGGTTGATCCGACGCTCTATAGTGAGCGCCGGCCGATACACTTTGAAAGGTAATCTATGGCTACCGGAACCGTGAAATGGTTCAACGCCCAAAAGGGCTATGGCTTCATTCAACCCGACGACGGCTCGAAGGACGTGTTCGTCCATATCTCGGCTGTCGAGCGGTCAGGCATCGGCAACCTGCAGGAGGGCCAAAAGCTCAGTTACGAGCTTGAGCGTGGCAATCAAGGCAAGACCTCTGCCGTCGCCTTGAAGGCAGCGTAAGCGTGCCAAGTGACGCTGCCGGCTCGTCCGGCGGCGTCACGTTTCCCGGAGGGTATGATGGCGATGCACAAATACGCGCCCGGCCAAAGCGTGCGGTTTTCGCCGACTCGCGGCGAGGACGGTTCGGCCCGGGGGGTCTACACGATCGTCATTCGGCTGCCCGAGACGGGTAACGTCCCGCAATATCGCATCAGGGCCAAGGTTGATGGCCGCGAGCGGGTCGTCCGCGAAGACCAATTAGAGCGATCTTGATCGCCGGCTATGCCTTCGGTTCTGATTTGCGAAACGGATTGCGGGGAACGCTTTGTTCCTCGACGCGCTTTTTGTTGCGCGCGATCCAGGCTTCCGCGGCAGCCTCGGTCTCAAAGCTGCTGACCGTTGCCGGGTGGCTCTCGGGGATCTTGACCTCGATGCCGAAAGCGCCGCCGGGTAGCTGGATGACACGGTAGGTCGCCTCCGCGTAGGGGTGGGTTCTCATGCCTATCATATGGGTGTTGGCTGCCCCGATTTCGATCCCCGACAGCACTTATGATCGCCACGGCAACCCGCATGCGGAGAGACGATGCCGAGCGCGGCGGCGTGAGATGGCCGTGGGCCGGCTCACCACCCGAGTTTCCTGGCGCAAGCGGGCGATGGCGTCGATCTGGCGCTCGGGGTCGGCGGCGAAACGCGGCACGAGGTGGCTGGCGCCGCTCAGCTCACGATCGGATATTTGGCGAGGATGGCTTCCACCTTTTTGAGCGCCGCCTCGGCGGCGACCTTCGGGTCGGTGCCGTTGCGGATGATGTCGGCTTCCGCGGCGCCCCAAACCTGCTGGGCGTTGACCTCGGCCCATCCCGGATTGAGCACCGGATAATTCGGCACGATCTCGCCGAGTACACCTTCCTTCACGTAGGCCTGCACCTGCGGATCGCCGGCCGTCCAGAACGAGTCGTTCTTGACGATTGACGGCATCGCCGGCAGCCAGCGGCCCAGCCCCTCCTTGAGGAAGCCGTTCGCGATGTCGGGCTTGATCAGGTAGGTCATAAATTCCTTGGCGACGGGGATGGCCTTCGCGCCCTTGGGGATGACGGCGGCGGCGACCCCGAGCTGCGCCGGCATCGGCTTGCCGCTATTGTCGTTGGGCAGGCCAAGGGTGGTGACCTCGGCGCGCTCGGCCAGGTCCTTGATCGCGACCTCGGTCGAGATCGTGCCGTCGAAATCCATGACGAAGAGCTTGGAATGGAAGGCGTTGTTGTCGTCCGCGTCATTCCAGCTCAGCGCGCCCGACGGGACATAGCCGTCATTGTAGGTTTTGGTGATGGAGGTCAGCGACTTAATCACCGCCTCCTTGATTATCGGATCATCGAGGTGCGGCTTGCCGTCCTTGGTGACGATATCGTTGCCGCCGTTGGCGATCAGGAAATGGTTGAACAGGTTGTTGCCGTCGTTCGGGCCTGTCGAGGTGCATTGCAGGCCAAGGGCGTAAATATTGCGGCTCGTTTCGCGCAATTTTGCCTGCATCGGCTTGAAGAAATCCCAGAACGCATCCCAAGTCTTCGGCGCGTCGGACAGCTTGAAGCCGGCCTTTTCCACCAGCGAGTTCCAGACATGGAAGGGGACGACCGCGGTCTTGTAGGGGATGATGTAGGTGCCGCGTTTCTTCGAGACGTTGTTGTAGTATTGCGTCGCGGTATAGAGGGTCGGGTGAAATCCGGCCTTCTGCGTGTCGACGACGTCGCCGACGTCGACCAGCTTGTCGTCCCAGACATTCTGCGGGACGAGAACGTCAACGTTGATGTCGATCAAATCGGGCACATCGCCGGTGGTGAACGCCGAGACGACCTTCTGGTTCAACGGCGCGAACGGGATAATGCTGAAGTCGATCGTGTTGCCACTTTGCTTCTGATACTCGTCGACGATCCGCTTGAAGGCCGTGTCCTCCTCCGGAACAAAACCCTGGGTCCACCACACGGTCGCGGTCGAGGCGGCGGCGTTTGCGATAAACGGGCGGGCGAGCGGCCCCGTTGCCGCAACCGCCAGCGCATTGCGAAGCACGGTACGCCTGGTGATGAGCGTCATTTTCGGATCCTTCCTGTTCATACCGCGCGCGACGCCGGGAGTTTTTGTCCCGATATTTTTCGGAATGCGCGCCTTTGGTTATGATTCTTCGCCTAAGCGAAGAATGCCGGCAACAAAATTCGATCGCGACAGGCTTTACCACCCCAGCTCTTGGCGCAGGCGGGCGATCGTGTCCATCTGGCGCTCCGCGTCGCCGGCGAAGCGCAGCACGAGGTGGCTCGCGCCTTCGTCGACATAGGATTTGAGCCATTCGCCGGCGCCGGCGGCGGGGCCGGCATAGTTCGCCTGGCGGGAGCGCATCACCTCGGGCGGCTGGCCGTAATAATGCTGGAAGAAGTCATCGATGCGCTGGCTGGCGCGTCCCGCATCCTCGTCGATCGTCAGGGTCAGGTAGATCGCGCCGGTGACGTCGGCGGGGTCGCGGCCGGCCTCGCGGGCGATGTCGCGGATTTCGCGGAACTGCTCGCCCCAGCCTTTCGGATCGGGCGCGTTGGGGAACCAGCCGTCATAAAGCCGGCCGACCCGCTCGCGCGCGGCGCGCACCATGCCGCCGATCCAGATCGGCGGGCCGCCCGGCCGGTGCGGCGTCGGGCCGAGCACGCTGTTCTCGACCACCCAGCGGCCGTTCCAGGTGACAAGCTTCCCCGTCCACAGCTCGCGGGCGAGGCGCAGCCCTTCGAGCATCCGCCCGACGCGCTTTTCGAACGGCACGCCGGCGGCGACAAACTCGGCGCGGATCGGCGGGTTGTCGGAGGCGATGCCGACACCGAGGATGTAGCGGCCCTCGCTGACCTGATCGAGGGTCGCGATCTGCTGCGCCAAGACGACGGGGTTGCGCAGCGCCGGCAGCAGCACAGCGGTGCCGAGCTCGGCTTTCTTGGTGCGCGCGGCGACCGCGCCCAACAGGGTCAGCGGGTCGTGGCGCGGGCGGGCGAGCAGCGAGTCGCCGACCCAGATCGAGTCGAAGCCGAGGCTTTCGGCGCGCTCGGCGAGCGCTAAGAGCGGCGCCGCCTCGGGTCGGCCTTGCATGACCTGCTCACGGGTCGGCAGCAGATATCCGATGCGGGGCATGGGTTCCTCCGTTTGGGATCAGGGCGGGCGCTGCGCGAGGCGCTGGGCGTAGCGGACGATGCGGCGCCCGGCCTCCCTGATGCGCGGCGTCGGCGCGCCCAGGGATATGCGCAGATGGCCCTCGGCGCTCGCGCCGAAGCCGTCACAGGGCAGCACCGCGACGCGCTCGCTGTCGAGCAGGCCATTGGCGAAGCCCGGCGCGTCGAGGCCGGTGCCGCGAATGTCGAGGAGGACGAACATGCCGCCCTCGGGCGCGACGACGCGGCAATGTGGCGCCTGGCCGAGAATGCCGCACATGAGCTCGGCGCGGGTCTTGTAGTCGGTGCGGAGGGCGGCGACCTCGGGCAGCTCGGTCGAGAGCGCGGCCAGCGCGCCGTCCTGGATAAAAGCCGGGCTGCCATAAGTGACGCTGAGAAGGAGGTTGCTCATGTGCCGGATGAGGTCGGGCGGCGCGACGACCCAGCCAAGCCGGAACGCCGGCACCGCGTGCGATTTCGACAGGCTCGACACGACGGCCGTGCGCTCCGCCATGCCGGCCAATGACCAGGCGCCGACATGCGGCCGGGCAAAGGCGAGATCCTCGTAGACCTCATCCGACAAGAGCCACAGATCGTACTCGCGGCACAGCGCGGCGATCGTGTCCATCTCGGCGGCGGTGAAGACCGCGCCGGTGGGATTGTGCGGCGTGTTGATCCAGATGACGCGGGTCTTCGGGGTGATCGCGGCGGCGATGGCCTCGAGGTCGGGGTGGAAGCCGTGCGCGGGATCGAGCGGCGCTGTCACCAGCCTGGCACCGCTCGCGCCGACGATGCCCTCGTAGGTGGCGTAGATCGGCTCGGGCAGGATGATTTCGTCGCCGGCGCCGGCGAGACACATCACCGCCGCGTAAAGCCCGCCCTGGGCGCCCGGCACCACCGCGACATTCTCCGGCGCGCATGGGCGGCCGCTGCGGCGCGCGCAACGCGCGGCGATCGCGGCGCGCAGCGCCGGATAGCCGATGGTCGGCGCGTAAAACGTGCGGCCACCACGCAGCGCGGCGATGGTCGCCTCGATCATCGTCGCGGCCGGGGTCTGGTCCGGGTTGCCGACGGTCAGCAGGATGACGTCGACGCCGCCGTCGATCAGCTGGCGTGCGCGGAGATGGGTGTCCCAGGTGCCGACTCCGCGGCCCGCGATGCGCTCGACGAGAGGGGCGAAGCGCATCAGCTCAGCTCGGGCAACACGCTACCAGGATGAGCCCGGCTGGCCCGCGCGCTGGATTTTGTCGAAGACGTCGCGCGCATCATCGATCGCGATGAATTGCGGGGTCGCGGACAGCGACGGGGTCCAACTCGACCAGCCGGTGCGGCCCCACATCGGCGCCTGCTCGCCGAACAATATCGTGCCCCGGCCATTCGCCTGTTCGCTCAGCTCAATTTGTGGCAACCGGTCGATGCCGAGCGCAATGTACTTCTGGAACGGCCATTCCCGCACGATCAGAACGCGCTGGTTGGTGACGGCGTAGCGGGTCTTCGCGCGGGCCCAGGCATCGAGGATAAACCGGCCAAAAACGAGATAGGCGCCGATGGCGAGAAATGGCACGCCCCAAAAGCGAAAAAAAGCCGGGCCGTTGGAGCGGACGACGCTCGATTCCCAAAACACCGCGAAGCCGCCCCACAGCAGGCTGAACGGGATGAGAAAAGCGTCCCGGCTGGTGAGCCGGAGGCCCTGGCCGGGGCGTCCGCTCCAGATCAGCTGCTCGCGATCGAGGAGCCGCCACGTATAGTCGCCGGCAAGGTTTACCATGCGGGCGGTGTGGACTCCCGGGGCGCGTTGTTATTCCGCGGCGGCTTTGCCAAAACTCGGCGCGTTTTCGAGATCGTCGACCAGCGCCTCCGGCCCTTCGGTCGGCAGCGGCTCGAAATAGTTGATGCCGGCGTCGATGTCGTTTTCCCACATCTCGCGCGGCAACTCGTACAGCAGCTCAACGCCGTAGCCGTTGGGATCGCTGATGTAGAGGCTGTGGGTCACGCCGTGATTGACCCGCATGTTGAACTTGACGCCCCTCTTTTGCAGCTCGGCGAGCTTTTCGACAAAGGCCTCGCGGCTCGGCATCGCGATCGCGACGTGGTTGATCGCCACCGGCTTGTCGAAAAGCCCCCATTCGGCCGGCGGCGGCAGGTTCGGGTTTTCGACCAACGCCACATCGTGATGGGTATACTTGCCGTCATGGTCGCCGCTGTAGAACTGCATGCGCGGGGTCTTGCCCATCTCGGCGCGCGGATGCAGTTCGCCGACTTGTTTCAGCCCGACGATCTCGGTCCAGAATTTGTGCGACGCGTCCATGTCGCGGACATTGAGCACGACGTGGTTGATGCCGACCGGTGATGCCATCTTGAGCCTCCTGTTCGCTGGTTTATTCCGCCGCTTCCTTGCCAAAGGACGGCGCTTTTTCGATCTCGTCGACGAGGGCCGCCTCGCCCTCGGTCGGCAGGTTTTCCGCCCAGTTGAGCGCCGCGTCGATATCGCCTTCCCACATCTCGCGCGGCAGCTCGTACAAGAGCTCGACGCCGTAGCCGTTGGGGTCGCTGATATAGAGGCTGCGGGTCATCCCGTGATTGACCCGGCGCTCGAACTTGACGCCGCGCTTTTGCAGAAAGGCGAGCTGCTTCAGCCACGCCTCGCGGCCGGGCAGCGTGATCGCGATGTGGTTGACCGCGACCGGCATGCCAAACATCGCCCAGTCCTTGGGGCGGGGCGGCAGCTCCTTGTTTTCGACAAGCGCGATGTCGTGGTGGTTGAGCTTGCCGTCATGGTCGGCGCTGTAGAAGCGCATCGTCGGGCGCGGCCGCTCCGGGGTGCCGGGCTTCAATCGCCCGACCTCCTGCATGCCGACGATCTCGGTCCAGAATTGATGAGATTCCTCGATGTCGCGGACATTGAGGACGAGGTGGTTGACCCCGGCCGGGGTCACCGCGCGCTCGGGCGCGGCGGATTTATTCTGTGCCATGCGGGCCTCGCGAATTGCCGGCGCGGATTGTACCGCTGCGTCAGCGCCGAAGAAAGCGCTGTCCCCGTGTCACCGTCCGGATCACCACAGGGCCGAGCCGATCGCCAGCCCGATGATCACGAAGGCGAGGCAGATCACGATGAAGAGAAAGAACAGAAACTTCGCGATCCCCGCGGTGGCGGCGGAGATGCCGGTAAGCCGAACAGGGCCGCGACCAGCGACACGACAAAAAAGAACAGGGCCAGCCTCAGCATCGTCGCCTCCGGCCGAATGTTAGAAAGATAAACATTGCAGCAGCGCGCGGAGCGAGGCAAGCCCAGCGCGAGGTCAGGGAATCTCGTAGACCGCGTATTCGTCGGTGAGACCGCGCAGCTCGCGCTGCTCGACGACGGGCACCAGGCCCATGCGGGCGAGCAGGTTCGAGGTCTGCGCGTTCTCGATCACCGCGCCGGTGGCGAAGATCGCCTGCGATGTCGCGAGGCTCTGCACCCGCGCCGCGATATTGACGGTATGGCCGAAGAAATCCTGGCGCTCATTGAGCACCACCGCGAGGCACGGGCCTTCGTGGATGCCGATCTTTAACACCAAATCCTCGCCGCCGCGCTCGGCGTTGAGCTGGCCCATCGCATCGCGCATGCGCAGCGCCGCGGCGACCGCGCGGTCGGGCGAGGGGAAGGTCGCCATCACCGCGTCGCCGATCGTCTTGACGATGGCGCCGGTCTCCGACGCGACGATCTCGTGCAGCACGCGAAAATGCTCGCGTACAAGGTCGAACGCGGCGAGGTCGCCGACCCGCTCGTAAAGCGAGGTCGAGCCCTTGAGGTCGGTGAAGAGGAACGACAGGCTGGTGATCTTCAGCCGCTGCTCGGGGTCGAGCGTGTCGGTGCCGTAAAGGTCGCGAAACACCTGGTTCGACAAGAGCCGCTTCGCCGACAGAAACGGGTGCCGCAGGTCGAGCAGCTGGTGCAACTCGTCGCCCGCGACCCACAAGCCCGGCAAAAGGCGCTCGCCGGTGCGGTTCTCGAAGGTGAGACGCAGCGGCCCCGGGCGCATCTCGACCGTCGTGGTCGGCGCCCTGAGGCCGGTGAAAACGATCGACAGATTCTGCCGCTCGCGGGTCGGCTCGCCCTTGACGTCGATGAACTGCGCGACATGCGTCGCCGGCTCGAAGACGATCAGGAATTGCGGCGGCAGCTGCAGCGACAACTGCGCCTTTTCGTGCGCTGGCAGCTCCATCGTGTCGAGCGTGACGCTGTCGATCACCGGCGCGAGGTCGTTCGGCAAATCCATCGCCGACGCCCAAAAGATTTGCCGGAAGTAATCGGCGAAGGAGAGCTCGCTCGGGTCGTGCGCGGCGATGCGGCGGATGCGGCGGCTCACCGTAAAGGTGACCTCGACCATCTGGTCGAGCGACGGCTCGTAATTGCTGGCGCAGAGCGCGCAGACGTAATCGTCATGGCCGACCGTCTTGAGGGTCGATCCCTCACCGAGCACGCCGCCGCAGCCGGGGCACACGACATTCCACGACAACTCGAAAATGCCGAGCCGCGCCGCGCGCAGGAAGGCGGCGATCGTCGCTTCCTCGTCGAGGCCGCGCTGTTCGGCGAACCGGAGGACATTGATCCGGCACAGCGACGCGTCGGGCGCCTCGCGCACCAGCGCCTCGATCGCCGGCACCACCTCCGGGCTTGCCGATTGCCGCAGCACGGCAAACAGGCCTTCGGCTTCCTCTGTCATTCTCGCTGTCCGTGGATCGCGTTCGGGAAGGGGAAACTCGCGGATATCGTCGCCGATATGGTCCATGGGGGCCGTCCGTTGGGAGCCCCGCTTAGATGGCGTCGCGCGGCCGCGGGAACAAGGCCTAATGGAGAACAATTCGTGATCACTTCGCCGTGTGCCGAAGTGTCGTCGCGCAGCGCCTCAGGCAGGCGTGAGGCGGTCGCCGATGGCGATGTCGCCGGCGCCGACCACCTCGCCGTAGACGCCCATAAGGTTGTGGCTGTAATGGCGCATCAGCTCGGCGACCATCTTGATGTCGCGCTCGGCGGTCTGTGGGTTGACCTCGGTCGCGGCACAGCGGGTGATTGGCGCGATGATGCGCAGCCGCGCGCCGCCGAGCTTGATGTGCCGCTCGGGCTTGACCCATTCCTGCTCGGCCCAGGCCGGCAGCCCGTCGAAATAGACATTGGCGCGAAAGCGGATCGGCTCGACCGCGCGGCCGAGCTTCTCTTCGAGGTCGCGGATGCTCGCGAGATTAATCAGCGAGACGTATTTGTCGGTCGCGGCGTTGAGCTTGGGGCGGGCATCGGCAAAGGCGTGGCCCGCCGCCTCGACGACGCGCAGCGGCCGTGCCGCGTCGGGCAGAAAATCCTCGAAAAACCGACCAATTTGCTCGCGTCCCTCCGGCTCGATCAGCGATGCGGTGAGCAGCACACGGCCCGCGCCGGAGATCGTGATCATTCCGGTGAGCGGGTCGAAGCTGGTGGCGAGCCGCGTCAGCGTCTCGTCGCGCATCAGCATGATGAAATGCGTCTTGGCGAGCCAATGGGGGTGGACGGGATCGAATTCGGTGGTGCCAAGCGCGATGGCGAAGCGCCGGTCCTGCGGCAGGCACTCGCCTACCGATAGCGCGACCCGTTCGAGCGGCTCGGCGGAGAGCCCCTTCACGGGATAGCGGCAGAGCTGGGCGATCGTCGCGGTCATACGCTCCCTTCCTATGCATAAGAGTAGGTCGCAAGAAGCGGATTTTCATCCCCCGGCGGTGCGCTAGTATCCGCGTGGGACATATCGGTGGGCCTCCAGTCGTCTTTCCCGCGAAAGCGGGAATCCAGGGCGAGCGACGTGCCGGTTGCCTATGGAACCCCGCCTGCGCGCGGGCGACGAGGTCGGGTTGAGGGGAGACGAACATGCAAGCGGACTACGTGATCATCGGCGCCGGGTCGGCGGGGTGCGTGCTGGCCAACCGGCTGACCGAGGATCCCTCGGTCAAGGTGATCCTGATCGAGGCGGGCGGCAAGGATTGGAACCCGCTCATTCACATCCCGGCCGGCTTTATGAAGATGCTCGACCATAAGACCCTGACCTGGGGGTTTCATGCCGAGGCCGATCCCGGCACCAATGGGCGCGCGATCCTCTACCCGCGTGGTCGGGTGATCGGCGGCTCGTCGTCGATCAACGGGCTCATTTACATCCGCGGCCAACCCGAGGATTACGACCACTGGCAGCAGCTCGGCAATCGCGGCTGGGGCTGGGACGACGTGCTGCCCTATTTCAAGAAGGCCGAGCGCTGGGAAGGCGATGGCAGCGAGGTGCGCGGCAAGGAAGGCCCGCTCTTCACCTCGAAGATGAACCGCCCGGCGATCGTCGAGGCGGCGATCGAGGCGGGCGTGCAAAACGGGCTCGAATACCGCGAGGACGTCAACGATTTGACCCGGCTGCACAAGGACTGCATCGGCTGGTGCCAGCAGACACGCGGCGGAAGGTTCCGCGCCTCGACCGCGCGCACCTATCTGCGCCCGGCGCTGAAGCGCGGCAACCTGACGCTGGTGACGCACGCGCTGGTGCATCGCATCGTCTTTGACGGTAAGCGCGCGGTCGGGGTCGAGCTGCAGCGCAATGGCGGTCCGGTCGAAAAGGTGGATGCCGGGCGCGAGGTGATTTTGTCCGCCGGCGCAGTCGGCTCGCCGCATCTCTTGCAGCTGTCGGGGGTCGGCGACCCCGAGCATCTAAAAGGCATCGGCGTGCCGGTGGTGCACGAGCTCTTGGGCGTCGGCAAAAACATGCAGGACCATTACGTCGTCCGCGTCACCCGCCGCGTCGAGGGCGTGCCGACCGCCAACGAGCGGGCGCACGGCATCGGGCTTGCCGGCGAGGTGCTGAAATACGTCTTCACCGGCAAGGGCATGCTGACCTACAGCGCGTCGCTCGCGGCGGCCTCGGTCACGGTGCTGCCGGAATCGGCGACCCCCGACATCCAGTGCTCGTTCGCGCCGGGGAGCTTTGTGAACGGCACGGTCGGCCAGTTGGAGCGCGAGCCTGGCCTCACGGCGGGCATGTGGCAGATGCGCCCCTTGTCGCGCGGCTATGTGATGGCGAAGACCAACCGGCCCGGCGACGCGCCGGCGATCAACCCGCGCTATCTGTCGGAAGACACCGACCGGCGCGCGGTGCTGGGCGGCATCCGCTATATCCGCACGCTCTTCGAGCAGCCCGCGCTGGCGAAATATGTGCGCGACGAGAGCCTGCCCGGGCCGCAGGTGCAGAGCGACGACGAAATCCTCGATTACGCGCGGCAATACGGCAACACCGTCTACCACGCGACCTGCACCTGCATGATGGGCCGCCATGCGATGTGCGTCGTCGACGACGAGCTCAGGGTCTACGGGATCGAGGGGCTCAGGGTCGTCGACGCGTCGATCATGCCGGCGGTGAGTTCGACGAACACCAACGCGCCGACCATCATGATCGCCGAAAAGGGCGCGGCGATGATCAAGGCCGCGCAAAGAGAGAGGATGGCGGCTTAAACAAACACCACCCCGGCGGCGGCCGGGGCCCATTTTCCGCTTTTTGTGTGGCTGAACGATGGGTTCCGGCCTTCGCCGGGATGGAGTGGGAGAGGAACGAATGCAAGCAGATTATGTGATCGTCGGCGCCGGGTCGGCGGGGTGCGTGCTCGCCAACCGGCTGAGCGCCGACCCCTCGGTCAAGGTCATTTTGTTGGAGGCGGGTGGCAAGGACACCAGCCCGCTGATCCACGTCCCGGCCGGCTACATCAAGCTGCTCGACCACAAGAAGTGGACCTGGATGTACTACGCCGAGGCGGACGAGGGGGTGAACAACCGCTCGATCCTCTACCCGCGCGGCAAGGTGCTGGGCGGCTCGTCGTCGATCAACGGGATGATCTATGTCCGCGGCCAGCCGGAGGATTTCGACCACTGGTCGCAGCTCGGCAATCGCGGCTGGGATTGGGAGGGCGTGCTGCCCTATTTCAAGCAGGCCGAGAACTGGGAAGGCGGCGCCGACGAGTTCCACGGCAATAGCGGGCCGCTCTTGACGTCGAGCACGGCAGACAAGCCTCTCCTCTGCCACAAGATCATCGAGGCCGGCACCGAGATCGGCCTCGAATACCATGCCGACGTCAACCATCTGCCGCCCGGCGCCGGCGACAATATCGGCTGGGTGCAGCAGACGCGGCGCGGCCGGCGGCGGCAGAGCGCGGCGCGCACCTATCTGCGCGCGGCGCTGAAGCGGCCGAACCTCGAGGTCGTCACCAATGCGATGGTGCGGCGCGTGACGTTTGACGGCAAGCGCGCGACCGGCGTCGAGTTCTCGCGCGGCGGCCAGGTGGAGACGGTGAGCGCGGCGCGCGAGGTGATTTTGTCCGGCGGCGCGATCGGCTCGCCGCACGTGCTGCAGCTGTCGGGGGTGGGCGACCCCGATCATCTCGCGCGGATCGGCGTGCCGGTGGTGCATGCGCTGCCCGGGGTCGGCAAGAACTTGC
>DATHCK010000075.1:0-3507 GCA_035319545.1 Allostellaceae bacterium
GCTGCGCAGCACGCTGGTCAGTATTTGGAAGCGGTCACGCTCGCCGGGCGAGAACACGCCGCCTTCGATCATCTCGATGACCTCATTGAGTGCCGGCGACAGGGCGATCGTGCGCTCGCCGTCGCGCGCGGCCTGGCGCAACTCGGCAACGTCGTCGGCGAGCAGGCCGAAGATGAAGATGTTGTCGGCGCCGACCGCGTCGCGGATTTCGATATTGGCGCCGTCCAGGGTGCCGATCGTCAGCGCGCCGTTCAATGCCAGCTTCATGTTGCCGGTGCCGGAGGCCTCCATGCCGGCTGTCGAAATCTGCTCCGAAAGGTCGGCCGCCGGGATGATCATCTCGGCGAGGCTGACATTGTAATTGGGCAGGAAGGCGATCTTGAGCAGATCGCGCACCGCGGGGTCGCGGTTGACGACCTCGGCGATATCGTGCGCGAGCTTGATGATGAGTTTCGCGGTGGCGTAGCTCGCCGCCGCCTTGCCGCCGAAGATCTTGACCCGCGGCACCCAGTCCTTGGTCGGGTCGGCGCGCATCGCGTTGTAGAGCGCCACCGTCTCCAGCAGATTCAAGAGCTGCCGCTTGTATTCATGGATGCGCTTAATCTGGACGTCGAACATCGCCGCCGGGTCGACCGAGAGGCCGAGCCGCTCGCGGATCACTCGGCCGAGCGCAAGGCGATTGGCGCGCTTGACGGCGCGCAGCTTTTCGAGAAGCCGCGTGTCTTCGGCGTGGGACGCGAGGCGGCCGATCGCGTCCGGGTTGTCGCGGATGTCGGCGCCGCACGCCTCGCTGAGCAGCCGTGTCAGCCCCGGATTCGCCTGATAGAGCCAGCGGCGGAAGGTGATGCCGTTCGTCACGTTGACGATACGGTCGGGGTAGTGCTCGTTGAGCTCGCGGAACACGGTTTCGCGGACGAGCTCCGAATGCATCGCCGAGACGCCGTTGATCCGGCCGCTGCCGAGAAAGGCGAGGTGCCCCATGCGGACATGGCGGCCCTCGTGCTCGTCGATCAGCGAGACCGCGGCGAGCGCCTCGGCGTTGATCGGCTGGCGCTTGCCGACGGCTTCGAGATGGCGCGCATTGAGCAAATAGATGATCTGCAGATGGCGCGGCAGCACCCGCTCGAAGAGGGTCACCGGCCAGCTTTCCAGCGCCTCGGGGAGGAGCGTGTGGTTGGTGTAGCGGCAGGTGCTGACGGTGATCTCCCAGGCGTCGTCCCATGCCACATTGTGCAGGTCGACGAGGATGCGCATCAGCTCGGCGATAGCGATCGACGGGTGGGTGTCGTTGAGCTGGATGACGGCGCGCTCGGGCAGCGTATGGAGTGAGCCGAAGGCCTTGCGGTGGCGCTGGACGAGGTCCTGCAGCGAGGCGGAGACAAAGAAATATTCCTGGCGCAGCCGCAGCTCGCGGCCGGCCGGGGTCTCATCGGAGGGATAGAGGATTTTCGACAGCGCCTCCGCGCGCGCCTGCTCGGTCAGCGCGCCGACATGGTCGCCGCGGTTGAACACGTCGAGCCGTAGCGGGTCGACGGCGCGCGCCGACCACAGGCGCAGCGGGTTGACATGCTTGCCGCGCCAGCCGACCACCGGCGTGTCATAGGCGACAGCCTCGATCGTCTCTTCCGGATGCCAGACAAAGCGGGTGTGGCTGCCGCGCCCGGCGACGGTCTCAACCCAGCCGCCATAAAAAATATCGTAGGTAACCTCGGGGCGCTCGAACTCCCACGGGTTGGTGAAGGACAGCCATTCCTCCGGGTATTCCTGCTGCCAGCCATCCTTGACAATCTGCCGGAAGAGCCCGTTGTCGTAGCGGATGCCGTAGCCGTAGGCAGGAATGCCAAGGCTCGCCATGCTTTCGAGAAAACAGGCGGCGAGCCGCCCGAGGCCGCCGTTGCCGAGCGCGGCGTCGGGCTCGGCATAGCGCACCCGCTCGAAATTGACGCCGAGATCGCCGAGCGCGCGCTCGACGATATCGTCCATCTGCAGGTTGCCGGCGACGTCGTTCAACAGTCGGCCGATGAGAAATTCGAGCGACAGGTAGTAGATGTACTTGCGGCCGCGGGCGAGCGCCTCGCGCTCGCTTTCGAGCCAGCGATGGATGACGCGGTCGCGCAGCGACAAGGTCGTCGCGACAAACCAGTCGCGGGCGGAGGCGTCACCCGCATCCTTGCCGACGGCCAGGGTGAGCTTAGCGAGCACGGCGTGCTTAAACTGCTCGATCGCGTCTTCGGTGTCGCCATCGGGCATCGTGGGCGCTAGCGCAACGGTTTTCACTGACGATGACCTCCCACCCTTAAACGTTTGGCTAGCCGGATTGCGCCATGACCAATCGCGGGCCTTCGCGGCGCTCGTCAAATTGCGCATGAGCTTCGTTGATTTGCGCCAGGGTGGGCAAACTCGCCTCATTCCCAAGGTATTGGATCGCATGCGCCGAGGCGGCGCGGGCGAATCGGAAATGGTCTTCCCAGTTGCCAAACGGGTTGGCGAGAAACGCGTAGACATAAGCGCCGTGAAAAATGTCGCCGGCGCCGTTGGTGTCGACGATCTTGTCGTCGGGCACGGCGAGCGCCGGCATGAAACGGTCCTCGCCGGCGCCCTGGTACCACAGCATGCCGCGCCCACCCATCGTCACCGCGCCGATCCGGCAGCCGCGCGAGCGCAGATACGCCAGCATTTCCTGCGGGTTCAACCGCATCTGCTCGCACAGCCGCTCGGCGACCACGGCGACATCGATGAATTCAAGCAGCTCATGGGTATTGGAACGCAATCCGCCGCCGTCGAGCGAGGTCAGGATGCCGGCTTCGCGGCAGGATTTTGCATAATCGATCGCGGCATCCGCCTGATGCCCATCGACATGCAGCGCCCGGCAGCCGGTGAGATGCAGCGGCGGGTAGGGGTGCTTGTAATCGTCGTCGCGGCAGCGGACGATCGCGCGCTGGCTGCCTTTGGGCATCACAAAGGACAGCGACGATTCGGCGACCTTCCGGTGATGCACCGAGATGCGGTATTTCGCCGCCATGTCGATAAACATGCGGCCGAGCCAATCATCGGCGACCGAAGCGAGGAGATCGGGCGCGATCCCGAGCTTGGCGCAGCAGAACGCCGCGGTCACCGCATTGCCGCCAAACGACACGGCATAACGGCGCGCCACCGTCTTGTCGTCGCCGGTCGGCAGGACGTCGGTGACAAAGGTGATGTCGATATAGGCTTGCCCGATGAACAGCGCTTGCATGGCGATGAGATCGTCGTTAGGGGGCGCGGCATCAACCTGTTTTTGCGCCGACGAAGCCGCCGGCGCATGGAGCCGACGCATGCATGCCTCGTGCCGCTCGCTTGCCCAAACGGCGATACGCTGGCGCGACGCCCGATGGAGCCGCATGCTTGTCGCCGCTTGAACCCTCAGCATGGTCGCTGATGCGCGCGCTGTCCATGCCGATGATCCTGCTGCTCGCGCTCGGCCGCGTCGCGTGGGCCGCATCCAGCGCCTCGCCCGAGGGCGTGTGG
>DATHCK010000076.1:0-5499 GCA_035319545.1 Allostellaceae bacterium
GTCGCCCCTCGCCCCGACATTTGCCGAGCAGTGCATCGGAAGCACGTCGCGCGTCGGCAGCACGAAATTGAGGTAGCCGAACACGCACTTCTTGATCTCGCCGGCATATTCGGTGCCGCCGATCAGCACCACGCGCTCCGCGAAATTGACAAAAATGAAGGTCTCGGAGCGGATGCCGTCGAGCTCGGGGATCGAATGGAACTCGGGCGCGTGGAGGATCGTGAACGCCGGCTGGAAACCGGGCAGCTCGCCCGGGTGCGGGCGGATGAACATGTTGCGGGCAAACAGGCTGTGCCAGGCGCTCGGCGTCACCACGCGCACCGGCAGCCGGTATTCCGGATCGGCGCCCGCATAGAGGTCCTGGATGAACAGCTCGCGGCCCTGCAGGTAGGCCAACACCCGCTGGTGCAGGCTGGAAAACTGCGCCGGGGTGATCGGCTGGTTGACGCTGCCCCAATCGACCGTGTCGTGCGTGCCGGGCTCGTCGACGATGTATTTGTCGCGCGGCGAGCGGCCGGTGTGCTTGCCGGTGTTGACGACAAACGCGCCGCCAAGGCCGATCTCGCCTTCGCGCCGGCGGACCGCATGCTCGTAGAGGAAGGGCATCTGCAGGTTCCAGTGCACCGGCCCCAGATGGCGCATCCCCTGCTCTTCAAGGCCAAAGGACGGCTTCGGGCCCGTCACCGGGTTGTCCGTCTTATCCAAGCTTTTCCTCCATCAAGGCCGACGCCGCTTGCCGCGCGTTCGGCCGGGCTCAATCCCGTGGGCTAGATAGCAGAATTCAGCGCGCACCGTAAACCGCTGCAAATCCACCGGCAAGCAGCGCCGGGCGACGCAACTTTCGGGCCAGCGTCACGTTTCCGTCATGCTTCGCGCGGTGGCAGCAAGCGCGATCAGCGCCGTCCGCGCGGCAGCGGGATCGAGCACCGGCGCCTGCCCATGTTCGGTGAAATCGAGTCGCGCGGTCGCGTCATGGCAGCGGAGGTCGAGGCCTTCCGGGTCGATGCCGGTCATGCGCCAGGCATCCACCGGTCGGCGCAGTAGCCGGGTCGCATAGAGCGCCACCGCATCGGCGTGGTCGGCATTCATATGCGCGACGATCTCAGGCGCAGCCGCCGCCAGCGCCCGGGTGTCGCCGGCGAAGCGCAATTCGCCCGGCTCGACCCAAGAGATGCGGCCAAACCCCGCGACCAGATGGCCGCGGCCGATCGCGACCCGGTAGAGATGGAAATCCCCGAACCCGGCATATTGCGCGGCGCTCGGGTGACGCGCGACAAAGCGCGCGAGGCAGCGCGCGTCGTCGCAACGCGTCGCCTCGCCTAACAGGCTCAGCCGCGGTGCGGCGAGCGGGTCGCCACCGCCAATTTCCACAGGGAGACGGTCCGCGCCACCGTCGAATAACAGCGAGACGCGGCCATCGGCGGCGATGTTGCGGGTGTGCTGGGCGAGGTCGGAGATGAGGAGGAGCGGGCTGGCATCGCCGTCGCAGGCGATCGCAACAAGCGAGGCGTAAGGATGCCCGTCGAGGCTCGTCGCCAGCACCGCATGCGCCTGTGACCGCATCAGACGGCGGCATAATCGGCCGCGATCAACGGTTTCGTTCATGCCTCGCCCTTTTCGTTCGCCACCGAACAGCCATATTTGAAGGGAACCATATTATGCGCCGGCGCCGTATCATTTGCGACCGGCTCGGCTGGCGGCCGCCCTTGGGGGACAATCCTTGGCGAACACAATCGCTCTTGTCGATGACGATCGGAATATCCTGACCTCCGTGTCGATGGCTCTCGAGGCGGAAGGCTTCGCGGTGCGCTGCTACGCCGACGGTGCCGAGGCGCTCCGCGGCCTATCGAGCCAGCCCGTCGATGTCGCCGTGCTCGACATCAAGATGCCGCGCATGGACGGCATGGAGCTGCTCGCCCAGCTGCGCCGGTCGAGCGCGACGCCAGTCATCTTCCTTACCTCGAAGGACGACGAGGTCGACGAGCTCTTAGGCCTGCGCATGGGCGCCGACGACTACATCAAGAAGCCGTTTTCCCAGCGCCTGCTGATCGAGCGCATCCGCTCGCTGCTGCGCCGCGGCGAGCTGGCGCGCGAGCAGGAAACGGTGCAGGGCGAGCCGCCGATCGTACGCGGCCAGCTCACGCTCGATCCCGGCCGGCACCTGTGCACCTGGCGGGACGACCAGGTCGAGCTGACC
Organism: Allostellaceae bacterium; assembly: GCA_035319545.1. Lineage (GTDB taxonomy): Bacteria > Pseudomonadota > Alphaproteobacteria > ATCC43930 > CGMCC-115725 > DATARH01. Next base: position 2,198 of record DATHCK010000076.1, read on the forward strand.
GTCACCGAATTCCTGATCCTGAAGTCATTGGCGCAGCGGCCGGGGCATGTCAAAAACCGCGACCAGCTGATGGACGCGGCCTATGGCGAACACATCTACGTCGATGACCGCACGATCGACAGCCACATCAAGCGGCTCAGAAAGAAGTTCAAGGCCGTCGACGGCGAGTTCGCCCAGATCGAAACCCTCTATGGCGTCGGTTATCGGTATCGCGAGCACTGAGGCGGCGGCCCCGGCGGCTTCAGCGCCGGCGTCGCGCAACACCCCTCCACCCGGCGAAAGCCGGACGCGGCGCCGGCGCCGCTGGCGGTGGCCCTGGCCGCGCCTGTCGCCGCTCACGCGCCGGATCATCGCGGTCAACGTCTTGCCGCTGGCGCTGCTGGCGCTCGGCTTTCTCTATCTCGGCAAATTTGAATCGAGCCTTGTCGACCAGCAGGTCGAAGCGCTGAAGACGCAAGGCGAAATCTTTGCCGCGGCGCTCGGCGAGGGCGCGGTGCTCGATTCGGCGGATGACGGTGAAATCCTCCTGCCCGATCTCGCTCGCGGGATGATGCGCAGCCTCGTCGCGCCGACCCACACGCCGGCGCGGCTGTTCGACCGCGAAGGCCGACTGATCGCCGACAGCAAGCTTCTTGTCGGTCCCGGCGATTCGGTCGAGGTGACGGAACTCGCGCCGCCCGATAACAAGAGCGTCTTCAGCCGCGCGCTCGACGCGACGTATGATTGGGTGGCGCGGCTCCTGCCGCGGCGGCAGATCTATCCGCTCTACAAGGCGGGGCGGTCGGCCGGCGACTTCCCCGAGGCCGTGCGGGCGCTACACGGTGAAAGTAGCTCGGCGGTGCGCCGCGATCCGACCGACAAGGCGTTGGTGATCAGCGTCGCCGTGCCGGTGCAGCGCTACAAGGAGGTGCTCGGCGCGGTGATGCTGTCGAGCGTCAACGGCGACATCGAAGCCGAGCTGCGCAATGTCCGTTTTGAGCTCTTACGCATTTTCGGCGTCGCGCTGATGGTGACGGTGCTCTTGTCGGTCTATCTCTCGACCACGATCGTCCGGCCGATGCACCAGCTCGCCGAAGCCGCCGAGCGCGCCCAGGGGCGCGGCGCACGCATCGACATCCCCGATCTGACCCAGCGCGGCGACGAAATCGGCGATCTGTCGCGCTCGCTGCGACAGATGACCAATGCGCTGTGGCTGCGCATGAGCGCGATCGAGAGTTTCGCCTCGGATGTGGCGCACGAGATCAAAAACCCGCTCTCCTCGCTGCGCAGCGCGGTCGAGACCGCGGTGCGCATCGACGACCCCGTCAAGCAGCAGCGCCTTCTGGCGATCATCCTCGATGACATCGAGCGGCTATCGCGACTCATCACTGACATATCCGACGCCTCGCGCATCGACGCCGAGCTGAGCCGCGACGTCATGGAACCGATCGACCTCGGCGAGATGCTGCGCGCGCTAGTGGACATCCACGAGACCACCCGCCCGCAGGGCGCCGCCCATGTCGTGCTGGCGCTGCCGGAGCGCCGCCGCAGGCTGATCGTTCAGGGGATCGAAAGCCGCCTCTCGCAGGTCTTTCTCAACGTCATCGGCAACGCCGTGTCGTTCAGCCCGCCCGGCGCCGACATCCGCGTGGGCGTGCGGGAAGATGGCCGCGCGGTGCTGATAACGATCGACGATGACGGGCCCGGCATCCCACAGGAGAAACTGACGACGATCTTCGACCGCTTCTATACCGAGCGTCCCGCCGCCGAGAAATTCGGTACGCATTCAGGGCTCGGCCTGTCGATCTCGAAGCAGATTGTCGAGGCGCATCGCGGCCGTATCTGGGCCGAGAACCGGCGCGACGCTGGCGGCGCGGTGTGCGGTGCGCGGTTCTTTATCCGGCTGCCGGAAGCGTGAGCGGCGAGACCATCCTCGTCCACGCGACGGCCGTGGCGATCGGCGGACGCGCGGTGCTGCTGCGCGGCCCGTCGGGCAGCGGCAAATCGGACCTTGCGCTGCGACTAATCGACGCCGGAGCGGAGCTCGTCGCCGACGACTACAGCCAGCTGCAGCGCCAGGGCGATGCCATTGTGGTGCGCGCGCCGGCAACGATCTCAGGCCTTATCGAGGCGCGCGGGGTCGGCATTGTGAAAGTCCAGGCGCTCGATGTCGCGCCGCTCGCGCTGATCGCCGACATGGTCGCGCCGCAACATGTCGAACGCATGCCAGAGCCCGGAAGCGAAACGATTTTCGGTCTTGCGATACCTGTGGTTGCTATCGCCCCGTTTGAGGCGTCAGCGCCGGCAAAGCTGCGCTTTGCGCTCGCCGCGCTGGTGGGTGGCGGAACGCAAGACACATCAGCGTCTTGACGCACCGCCGCGCGTGGGTCCCACGCGCGGCGACCGCACATCGCAGCATGACTGCCATTGCACGAAGCGTGATGACGAAAACCCCCAACAGCGTTATATGGGCGAACTGTCCCCACCCGCAGGCCGTCGTGGCCTTAGGCGGCATGGGGTCCGAACACCGCGTGGTCCCTACCCTCAAGCGACCGCCGAGAGTGATCGACCAAACCCCTGACGCCACACCAACGAATGTCGAGCCCCTGTAGCCGGGATCTCGCGCCCTCCCCTCTCTTCCACCGACCGACGGAAGCCGCGCGCTGCCGCCATGCCTACGTGAGGCGTGGCTGATGATCGGCATCGTCCTTGTCACGCATGGCCGGCTGGCGGCCGAGTTCGTCGCCGCGCTGGAGCATGTCGTCGGGCCGCAACGGCAAATCGCCACGGTGTGCATCGGCCCCGATGACGACATGGAGCAGCGCCGGCAAGAGATTCTCGGCTCGATCGACCAGGTCGACACCGGCGAAGGTGCGGTGCTCCTCACCGACATGTTTGGCGGCACGCCGTCGAACCTCGCGATCTCGGTCATGGACCGCGCCAAGATCGAGGTCATCGCCGGCATCAACCTACCGATGCTGATCAAGCTTGCCAGCCTGCGGCAGACCGAAACCCTCGGCCGCGCCGTGGTCGGCGCGCAGGAGGCAGGCCGCAAATACATTAACGTCGCCTCGCAGCTGCTGGCCGATGCCCAGCGATGAGTGACGAGCTGCCCGGCAAGTCGACAGAGGCTGAGGCAGCGGCGGCCGCCAGCGCCAAGCGCGTCGTCACGATCTGCAACCAGAAGGGCCTGCATGCACGCGCCGCGGCTCGTTTCGTCAAGGCCTCGCATCAGTTCGACGCAGACATCTGGGTGCGCAAGAACGGGACCATCGTCTCCGGACGGTCGATCATGGGACTGATGATGCTGGCGGCGGCGCCGG
>DATHCK010000077.1:0-8164 GCA_035319545.1 Allostellaceae bacterium
GCGCTCGCCTCGGGCAAGCCGGCGCTGATCAACGCGGTCATCGACCCGACCGCCGGCACCGAGAGCGGCCACATCCAGAGCCTCAATCCCAAGAGCGCCGCCGCCGCGAAACACTGAAGGTCCGCCCGTCATGCCCGTGGAGATGATCGGCTGGATCGCGCCGCGGGTGTCGTCCGAGATAATTCCGGCATCGGGCCCAACCTTTAGCGCGGAGGTCGTCGCCGAGACCGCGCGCATCCACGAGTGCGCCGATTTCGACCGCGTGTTGATCGGCTATTTTTCGGACGCGCCCGACGGGTTTCTCGTCGGCGCACATGCCGCATCGGTGACGACCCGGCTCGGGTTCCTCTTGGCGCACCGGCCCGGCTTTGTCGCCCCGCCGGTCGCTGCCCGCAAGCTGGCGACGCTCGATCAGCTCTGCGGCGGCCGCCTCGCGGTGCACATCATCTCGGGCGGCAGCGACGCCGATCAGGCAAAGGACGGCGACTGGACCGACGCCGAGACCCGCTATCGCCGCTCCGGCGAGTATATCCGCGTGCTGCGCCGCTGCTGGACCGAGCCGCAGCCGTTCGACCATGACGGCGAATTCTATCGGACGCGCGGCACCTATTGCGAGATACGCTGCCGGCAGGAGCCGCATATCCCGGTCTATGGCGGCGGCGGCTCCGACGCGGCGATCCGCGCGCTCGCGCCCGAGCTCGATGTCTACATGCTGTGGGGTGAGCCGCTGAAGGAGACGGCTGTGTTCATGGATCGCGTTCGGCGGGAAGCGGCGCGATACGGCCGCGCACTGACGTTCAGCCTCTCGACCCGTCCGATCCTTGGCCGCACCGAGGGCGAAGCCTGGGATCGCGCCCGCGACATCCTCGCCCGCGTGCTGGCAAACCGCCGCGGCCTCCCGCCGCCGCAGCGCCAGAATATCGGCTCCCAACGCCTGCTCGCCGCCGCCGCCGCGGCCGAGCTGCACGACACGTGCCTGTGGACGCCGCTTGCCGTCGCGACCGGCGCGCAAGGCAACTCGACGGCGCTGGTCGGCACGCCCGACACGGTCGCCCGCGCGATGCTCGAATATTACAAGCTCGGCGCCACCAGCCTGTTGATCCGCGGCTATGATCCGCGACCTGATGCGGTCCGGTACGGCGAGGAGTTGATACCCCGCGTCCGCGAACTGGTCGCCGCGCACGACGCGGAGCGTTAGCCGTCACCAGGCTGCAATCGTCGCGGTTGCCCTAACCCCAAGGAGGTTCCGATGATCCGTGAGCCGATCTACACATCGACCCCGCTCAAGGAGCTGCGGCCGACGCAGATCACCGTCGGCATGCGCGAGGTCGAGGCCAAGCGTGAGCACTGGCGCGAGAAGCACGGCAAGAAAGCCGGCGAATTTCTTGCCAGCCACATGATCCCGGTGGTGCTGGGGCCGAAGGAGCAGCCCTATGTCACCGACCACCATCATCTCGCCCGCGCGCTGCACGAGGAAGGCGTGACGCGTGTCGCGACTGCGGTGGTGCTCGACCTCAGCCGGCTCGAGCCGCACTCGTTTTGGTTCGTGCTCGACAATCGCGGCTTGATGCACCCCTTCGACGACAAGGGCGAGCGCCGGCACTACCGCGACATACCGGGTGCGATCGAAGACCTGGTCGACGACCCGTATCGCTCGCTCGCCGGCGAGCTGCGCCGCGTCGGGGGGTTCGCCAAGGACACGACGCCGTTCAGCGAGTTTCTCTGGGCCGATTTCCTGCGCAACCGGGTCGACCGCGAGCAGATCGAGAAGCACTTCAAGCACGCGCTTGACGACGCGCTGAAGCTCGCGAAGGACCGCGACGCGGATTATCTGCCCGGCTGGTGCGGCCCGGTGGATGACTAGGCTGCCGCTTCGGGCGTTGCCGCCGGGCGAAAGCCGGGTCTAACCTCCCTCAGAGACACAGTGGGAGGATAAGCCATGACGGTCTTTGTTGCTGGCGGCACCGGGTTTATCGGCCGGCGCCTGATACCGCTTCTCGTCCAGCGCGGCGAGGAGGTCGTCGTCATGGACATCAATCCGCAGACCGCAAACTACTCGGCTTACGGCAAGCAGGTGCGGGTGGTGCGTGGCGATGTCAGCCAGTTCGACGATTTTCTCGCGCGGATCGTCGAGGCAAAGCCCGACCGTATCGTCAACCTCGCCTATTACATCGGCAGCGATCTGCCGCCGCGCGTCGCCTTCAAGCTCAACGTGCTCGGCATGGACAATTGCTTCGAGGCGGCGCGGGTCGCGGGCGTGAACCGGGTCGTCTATGCCAGCTCGGTCGCGGTTTCCGGCGAGCAGAAGCATTACGGCGAGCGCCTGGTCGACGAGACCGATTTCAAGCACGGCCATGTGCAATACGCGATGCATAAAATCTTCAACGAGTGGCAGGCGCAGGATTATCGCGAAAAGCACGGCATGGAGATCACCACGATCCGTCCGGCCAACGTCACCGGCCCGGACAAGATTTTCGGCTCGGTCGATCACGTGTTTATCGTCACCAAGCCGGCGCGCGGCGAGCCAGTCAGCATGCCCTACAAAGACTCGATGCGTGCCCCCGTCCATGTCGACGAGATCGCCGAGATTTTCGCCCGCGTGACGATGAAGGATAAGCCCGAGCACGCGATCTACAACACCGGCGGGCAGACGATCAGCCTCGGCGAGATCGCCGATATCGTCCGCGAGTTTATCCCCGACGCGCGGATCACCTTCGATCACGAGACCGGCGGCCGTGCGCTCTCCGGCAACTTCATGATCGACAATTCGCGGGTCGTCACCGAGTTCGGCATCCAGTTCCGCCCGTACCGCGAGCGGGTGCTGCAGATCATCAACGAGGTGCGCGCGGAGCGCGGCCTGCCGCCACTTAGCGAGCGTTAAGGTGGCCTTACTGTTTCGGCTTTAGCGACAGCAGGTATTCGGCGATGTCGTCGACATCGTCGGGTTTCACGATGATGTTGGGCATGGTCGCGTGCGGCGTCCGCAGAAAGGCCCGCAGCGAATAGACCGTGATCGTCGGATCGGCGGCGGATCGCTCAAAGGTGGGTGCTTTGGGGTTCGGTGAGGCCTGCCCCGGCACGACGGCGTGGCATTGCGCGCAAAGTTGTTCCGACAATTCCTTGCCGCGCCCGATATCGGCTCGAGCGCTATTCGCGTTGGCGAGCAGCAACAACGCCGCGACCACGAGACATTTTGGCATCGATGGTTCCTTTAGCGTTTGAACAGCGCCTCGGCGCCGCCGCGATGCTTGCGCTTCTCGGCGATCTCGGCCTGGGCGCGGGCAATCTCGCCTTCGAGCCCGGCGATGTACTCCTCGAGCTCGGCGATGCCGAGCAGGGTGAGGTCCTTTGGCGGCACCGGCTTTTTGCTCGCCGGCAGCTCCTCGTCGTCCATCCTGGTCCTCCGCCCGATGCTTGCCGCTTTCATCGGCAGGCGCGGCCTATTATATCGGTATCATGACGCGCGGGCCTCCCGCGCTCCACGAGCACTCAATTTCAGGACCTTACCATGCGCTCACCCTTGATGCCGAAAGCGACCGCCGTTTGGCTTGTCGAAAACACCTCGCTGACCTTTGACCAGATCGCCGAGTTCTGCGGCTTGCACCCGCTCGAGGTGCAGGCGATCGCCGACGGCGAGGTCGCTATCCAGATGCTGGGCCTCGATCCCGTCGCCAACGGCCAGACGACCGCGGCCGAGATCGAGCGCTGCCAGGCTGATCCCGAGGCCCGCCTGGTGCTGTCGGAGAGCGCGATCCCACCGCAATATGTCCGCCACAAGGGGCCACGCTACACACCGATCGCCAAGCGCCAGGACAAGCCCGACGCGATATTCTATCTGCTGCGCAACCATCCGGAATTGTCTGACGCGCAAATTTGCCGACTGGTCGGGACGACCAAGCCGACAATCAACGCGGTGCGCGACCGCACGCATTGGAACAGCCCGAACATCAAGCCGCGCCACCCGGTCGGGCTTGAGCTGTGCACGCTCGAAGAGCTCGACGCGGCGGTCACCAAAGCGACGCGCGGCAAGAAATCGCTCGCTGACATCGAGGCCGAGATCGCCGCCCGCGCCGCCGAGGAAGAGGACGTCGAGGCGTAGCATTGAGACTCGTCGTCCCGGCGTAGGCCGGGATCCAGGGGCCAGCTGCTCTTGCGACGGATAGCTGGATACCGGCCTTCGCCGGTATGACGACGGAAAATGGGGGCGCGCCATGGCCAAGCTGATCCTCGTCGGCGACGTCAATTTGATGAACGTCGAAGACCCGGCGGTGCCGTTCCGCCGGATGGCTGAGGCGTTCGCCAGCGCCGACGCGATTTTCGGCAATCTCGAATGTCTGCTGTATGAGCCACCCGACGGCCACAGCACCGAGCAGGAAGGCTTCTTCGCCGACCCGGCGATCGCCGGCGAGGCGCTGAGGATCGGCGGGTTTTGCGCGGTCGGTCTCGCCAACAACGTCAATTACAGCACGCCAGCGATCCTCGGCTCGATCGCGCGGCTTGACCGGCTCGGCATCGCGCATACCGGCGCGGGCGAGACCCTCACCGCGGCACGCGCGCCGGCGATTGTCGAGCGCGGCGGTTTGCGCGTTGGCTTCGTGCAGCGCAGCTCGGTCTACTGGCCGACCAATCACGAGGCGGGACCACACAGCGCCGGCATCGCCGCGCTGCGCGCCCACACCGCATACCAGGTGCCGGCGCACAAGACCCGGCCGGAAATCCCGCCGATGAACCGGCCCGGCATTCCGCCGATCGTCGTCACCTGGCCGGATCGGGCCTATCTTGCCGCTTTCACCGAGGACATCGCGGCGCTGCGCCAGAAGGCCGACATCGTCGTCGCCTCATGCCATTGGGGGCTCGGCGAGGAGGTGCTGGACTACATGACCGAGATCGCCCACGCGGCGATCGACGCCGGCGCCGATCTCGTCATCGGCCATGGGCCGCACTATTCGCTGCCGGTCGAGGCCTATAAGGGCAAGCCGATCTTTTACGGGCTCGGCAGCTTCTCGTTCCATACCGGGCATGGCGGCCGCCGCCATGGCGACTGGATCGGCATGATGGCGCGTGTCGAGATCGCGGGTGGCGCGATCAGAGACGCGAGCTTTCGCTTTGTGCGCCACAACGACGCCAACGAGACCGTGCTTTGCCCGCCGGCAAACGAGAGCGAGACGCTCGCCAGGATCGGCCAGCGCGCCACGGGGTTCGGCACGACGCTAGAGACGGTTGGCGACGTGGTGAGGATCGCGCTTTAAATCGCGATTAGCCGCTCGCGCAGCTCCTTATTGTCGCGCAGCTCGGCGGCGGGGCCGGCATGGCGCACCGCGCCTTTTTCGAGCACATAGACGCGGTCGGCCAAAGACAGCGAGAACTCGACCCCCTGCTCGGCCAAAAGGATGGTCAGACCCTGGTCGCGCAACTCGCCGATCTTTTCGCGCAGCATCTCGACCACCAGCGGCGCCAGCCCCTCGGACGGCTCGTCGAGCAGCAAAAGTTCCGGGTTGCCCATCAGGGTGCGGCCGATGGTCAGCATCTGCTGCTCGCCGCCCGATAGAAAGCCGCCTTGCCGGCTGCTCAGCTCGGCCAATTTCGGGAACAGCTCGTAGACCGTCTCGACCGTCCAATGGCCGCGCCGCCCGCCGGCGCGTCCGGCGACGTCGAGATTTTCCCATACGGTCAGCTCGGCGAAAATCCGTCGGTCCTCGGGGACAAAGCCGATGCCGGCGCGAGCCACTTGGTGCGGCGTCCGGCCGGCGATGTCGCGGCCCTTCCACACCACGCGGCCGCTCGACGGCGGGGTCAGCCCCATCACCGAGCGCATCGTCGTCGTCTTGCCGACGCCGTTGCGGCCCAAAAGACAGACGCATTCGCCGGCATTGACCTCGAGCGAGATGCCGAACAGCACCCGGCTGAGGCCATAGGCCGTATGGATGTCCTCGACGGTGAGGAGGGGTTCCGACATCGGGCTAGTGCTCGCCGAGATAGACGCGACGCACTTCGGGGTCGGCGCGCACCTCTTCCGGCGCGCCCTCGGCGATCACCCGGCCCTGGTGCAGCACGGCGATCTTCTGCGCGATTTGGAACACCACATCCATGTCATGCTCGGTGAAGAGCAGCGTCAGCGAACGCTCGCCCGCGATGCGCTCAATGAGGCGGATCGTATCGTGCGTCTCGGTCGCCGACATGCCGGCGGTCGGCTCGTCGAGCAGCAGGAGGGCGGGATCGCTCGCCAGTGCCAGACCCAGTTCGAGCTGCTTCTGGTTGCCGTAGCTCAATGTCCCGGCGATCGTGTCGCGCTGTTCGATGAGCCCGATCGAGGTGAGCAGCGCCGTCGTCTCGTCACGGTACAGCCGGTTGGCGCGCGACCAGAAATCGCGCCCTCGGCCGTGATGCACCAGAAACGCGGCCTGCAAATTCTCGAACACGGTCAATTTGGCGAAGATGTTGGTGCGCTGGAACGAACGGCCGATCCCCATGCCGCAGATCTTATGCGGCGCGGCGCCGGTGATGTCGCGCCCGTCGAGGCGAACCGCGCCGGTATCGGGGCGCAGATGTCCGGTGATCAGGTTGAACAGGGTCGATTTGCCGGCGCCGTTCGGCCCGATCACCGCGGCGATCTGACCCGTCTCGACGGTGAGATGGACATCCGAGACCGCGCGAAACCCGGAGAAGGACTTGCTGATCCCCTGCACCTCAAGCACGGCGCGCTCTCCGCGCACGCTGCCATAGCTGATCGATGCCGCCGACGATGCCGCCGGGGAGGCCGAACAACAGCGCCAGGAGAATGAGACCCAGGAAGAATGGCCAATACTGGGTATAGTCGGTGATCTCCTGGTTGAGCCAGACGATGGCGAAGGCGCCGATCGGCGGGCCCCAGAAATAATCCATCCCGCCGAGGATGGTCATGATCATCACCTCGGCGGATTTCGACCAGAACACGTAGTCGGCGAAGACGCCGCGGCTGAAGATGCCGTACAGCGCGCCGGCAAACCCGGCAAACATCCCGGCGACGACAAAGGCGGCGAGCTGGTAGAGCCGGACATTGACGCCGATAAAGGCGGCGCGCTCGGGATTGTCACGGATCGTCATCAGCACGCGCCCAAATGGCGAGCGCACGATGCGATGGATGATGGCGAGCGACACCGATATCAACAGCACGCAGACCAGATAGAACTGATCGCTGATCCTGAGGTCACCCAACCACGGCAGATGGCTCATCCAGTCGAGGTTGGGGAAGGGAATTTCCGGCAGGCCCTGATCGCCGCCCGTCACGTCGTTCCATTTATAGGCGATCGCCCAGACGATCTGCGAAAAGGCTAGCGTCAGCATCGCGAAATAGAGCTTGATCAGGCGCACGCAGAAATAGCCTGACACCAGCGCGAACAGTGCCGTGCCGAGCCCCGCCGCCGGAAAGGCGACGACGAACGGCAGTTCGCAGGTCTTCATCAAAATGCCGCAGACATAGGCCCCGACGCCGAAATAGGCGACGTGCCCGAACGAGACGAGGCCCGTCGTGCCGAGCAGCAGGTTGAGGCTGACCGCGAACAGCGCGTCGATCGCGATCTGCTCCGCAAGGAGCGTGTTGTAGCGCCCCCCGACCCAGGGCACCAAGCAGGCCAGCAGGAAGACGACCAGCGTCCATGGGATGCGGCCGATGACACTCGAGCCGCTGCCGCCGACCCGGCCGGCGGCAGCGGGGGTCACCGCGGGCGTGGTCGTGGTGCTCTCGCTGGTCATAGCGGCCGCCCGAAGAGGCCCCAGGGCCGCACGATCAGGATCACCGCCATCAGCGCATAGACGGCGTAGAGCGAAAACCCCTGCACATCGAGACCGAACTCACGCGCGATTAATTGCTGAACCGGAATCCCAAAGGCAAAGACCTGCCCGTAAATCACCGCGCCCCAGAATGTGCCCCACAACGAGCCCATGCCGCCGATGACGACGACGATGAACGCCTGCACGATGATCAGCACATCCATCCCTGGCACGATGCTTTCGATCGGCGTCACCAGTCCGCCGGCAAGCCCCGCCAGAAACGAGCTGAACACGAACATGCCGGTGTAGATCGAGCCGACATTGGCGCCCAGCGCATCGAGCATCTCGCGGTCCATCTGCGCAGCGCGCACCAGCCTCCCGACACCGCTGCGGTTGAGCACCAACCAGCCGAAAA
>DATHCK010000078.1:0-4480 GCA_035319545.1 Allostellaceae bacterium
CTGTGGGCGCGCGGCTTCGAAGGCGGTGGCCCACAGGCCGAGTTGCTGCGCCGTCTCGCCTATTGGCTCATGAAGGAGCCCGACCTCGAAGAAAACGACCTGCGCGCCACGATCGACGGCGACCATCTGCTGGTGACCCGCCAGTCGCTCGACCCCGATGACAAGCCGGTGACGGTGACTGCGCCGGACGGCACGACATCGACCCTGACCCTGACCCCGCGAGAAGGCGGCCGCAGCACCGGCGCGCTGACGGTGACCCAAATGGGCCTTTACCGGGTCAGCGACGGCACACGGACGGCCTTGGCAGCCGCCGGGCCGCTCAACCCGGTCGAGTTCTCGGACGTCCGGGCGACCCCAGACAAGCTGGCGCCGATCGTCGCCGCGACCGGCGGCGGAACCTTCTGGATCGCCGACGGCATCCCGGAGATCCGCCGTGTCGCCGTCGGGCGTGCGACTGCGGGGAACGGTTGGCTCGGGCTGCGAGAGAATGATGACTACACGATCGCCGGGTTCAGCGAGACGCCGCTTTTGCCGGGCATCGCCGCGTTGTTGCTGGCGGTCGGCGCGTTGATCGCCGCTTGGCGCCGCGAAGGACGCTAGGCTAGGGCATGCTCCGTCAGATCATCGCGCCCATCCACCCGGACGGCTGGAAATTTGTCGCGATCGGCGTCGTCGCGACGCTGATCCTCTTCCTCGTGTGGCACCCGCTGGGGTGGCTGGCGCTGATCCTGACCCTATGGGTCGCCTATTTCTTTCGCGACCCCTGGCGCGTCACGCCGACCCGTCGCGGACTTATCGTCAGCCCGGCCGACGGCATCGTCGTCTCGATCGCGCCGGCAACGCCGCCGCCCGAGCTTGACATGGGCGCCGAGCCGGTGACGCGGATCGGCATCTTCCTCAACCTGTTCGACGTGCATGTCGCGCGCGCGCCGCTCGCCGGCATGCTCGTCGCACGGCACTACACGCCGGGGCGCTTTATCAATGCGAGCCTCGACAAAGCGAGCGAGCACAATGAGCGGCTGGCGCTCCGTCTCAGCACCGGCGACGACGCGCCAGACATTGCCTGCGTGCTGATCGCCGGCCTGGTCGCCCGCCGCATCGTCTGCCCGCTGATCGGCGGGCAGCGCGTCGGCGTCGGCGAGCGGATCGGCATTATCCGCTTTGGCTCGCGGGTCGATGTCTATCTGCCGGCGCCTTACGTGCCGCTGGTCGCGCTTGGTCAGCGGATGGTCGGCGGCGAGACCGTGCTCACCGATCGCGAGGCCAAAGAGCCGCCGCGCGAAGGGTTCAGCCACTAGACGAGCGACGCCAAAGGTTGCGCGAAAAATTGGGTGCCGTATTGCGATTTCGTCATTGATGATATCGCACGCCGCTCCCATCTATCAGCTTCGGGCACGCATTGTGAACCGACTTGGTGTAGACTGCGGCCATGAGGACCATTCGCGAGAAGATGGCGTCGCCGCACGTCCGTGTGCGGGTGCGCCGGCCGAAGATGCGGGGCATGAAGGTGCGCCGGATCCAGCAATTCTCAGTCAATCGCATGGTGCCGAACATTCTGACGCTGCTCGCGCTGTGCGCCGGGATGACGGCGATCCGCTTCGCGCTCAACGGCAATTTTCAGGGCGCGGTCTATGCGATCCTTGTGGCGGGTGTGCTCGACGGACTGGATGGGCGGGTCGCGCGGCTGTTGAAGGCGACCTCGCATTTCGGCGCGGAGCTCGACAGCCTATCGGACTTCATCAGCTTTGGCGTAGCGCCGGCCACGGTCCTCTATCTGTGGACGATGTCGGCGCTGAACAGCGTCGGCTGGGCGATCGTGCTGCTCTATGCGGTGTGCTGCGCCTTGCGCCTTGCGCGCTTCAACACACAACTCGCCGCCGAGCCAGCGCCCGCCACCGCCGGTTTTTTCACCGGTGTGCCGGCACCCGGTGGCGCGGGTCTCGTGCTGATGCCGCTCTACGCAAGCTTTGAGTGGGGCGATTGGCTGGTTCGCTCGCCCTATGTCTCGGCCGTATGGATTGCCGGCGTCGCGTTTTTGATGGTGAGCCGCATCCCGACCTTGTCGCTGAAGAAATTTCATGTGCCGCATGATTACGTGATGCCGACCCTACTCGGTGTCGGCTTGCTGGCGGCCTTCGCGACGACCGCCCCGTGGCCGACGCTGGTCTTCGTCGGTCTGCTTTATCTCGGCACGATCCCGCTGACGGTGCGGGCGGCCGCGCGTCTGCGCCGTGCCGCCGAGGTCAAGAAATCGGAAGCCGCAGAGGCGCCGGCGTTGCTCGCCGCGCCACCTCAGACTCCGCCCTTGGGCGACACAGCGGTCCCGCCCAACGAGTGGCGGCATTGAAGCCGGGCTTGCCGTCGACATAAGCTACAACCCCGCCCGATCAGCCGGGATTCGCCATATGCTCAGCTTCAATCTCAAGGCCGAGGAGAAATTCGACCCCAAGCATCATGTCGAGAAAATCCTCGGCACTGCCAGCGAGGGCGACGTCACCGTCGCATGCTGGGAGCCGGGCCAGGTGAGCCCCTACCACTGCCATCCCAACGCCGTCGAACTCTATTTCTGCTTCGAGGGCGGCGGCACGATGAAGACGCCGACCGAGACGGTCGAGGTCAAGCCAGGCTGTTTCGTCGTTCATCCGCGCGGCGAATTGCACGAATGGCGCACGGGGCCGCAGCGCACGCTGCTCTTCCGCGTGCGCTACGGCGAGGAGTTTTCCGGCCGCACCAAGGAATGGCCGACCAACCCGGACTGGAAGCCGCGGCCGCAGGACACCGAATATTTCGCCCAAAAGTGAATGGCGGGGGTGAACCGATGAGCGATGCGGCGGACGATCTCGGCTTCGCGCCAGAGCACGATGTACCCATCCCCTATATGCAGCGAACCCGCGACTATTACCTGACGCTGGGTTACGGCAACCCCTATCGCTGGGCGCATTACACCGAGGTGCCGTTCGCGCCGCTCGTGAAGCCGCTCGCCCAATGCCGCATCGGCCTCGTGACCACGGCCGCCCCCTACCAGCCGGGCAAGGGCGATCAGGGCCCCGGTGCGCCCTATAACGGCGGCGCCAAGTTCTATCGGGTCTATTCCGGCGACACCACGGTCGTAGCCGATTTGCGCATCTCGCATATCGGCTACGACCGCGCGCACACGACCGCGACCGACAGCGGGACCTGGTTTCCGCTGCCGGCGCTGCGTCGGGCGACGGAGGCGGGGCGTATCGGCGCGGTAGCGCCGCGGTTCCATGGCACGCCGACCAATCGCAGTCAGAAGACGACGCTTGACCAGGACTGCCCCGAGCTGTTGGCGCGCCTGCGCGAGGACCGGGTCGATGCGGTGATCCTGGTGCCGAACTGCCCGGTCTGCCATCAAACGATTAGTCTCGCGGCGCGTTACCTCGAAGCCAGTGGCATACCGACCGTGATCATGGGTTGCGCCAAGGATATCGTCGAATTCGCCGGTGTGCCGCGCTTCTTGTTCAGCGACTTCCCGCTCGGCAACTCCGCCGGCAAGCCGCACGACGCGGGGTCGCAGGCGGTGACGCTCGAACTGGCGCTGAAAGTGCTCGAGACCGCGCCGGGGCCGCGGACGACCGTGCAGAACCCGCTACGCTGGAGCGACAACCCAGACTGGAAGCTCGATTATTCCAACATCGCGCGGCTGTCGCCGGAGGAAATCGCCCGCCGGCGCGCCGAGTTCGATCGCAACAAGGAACTCGCGCGCGCCATCCGCGAGCAGCCGCAAGCGGCGGAGTGATCAGCCGACCAGTTTCTTCAGCCGCGCCGCCATTGTGTCGGACGTGTCTTGCGGCGTGAAGGTCGCGGTAAACCGGCCCTGCGGGTCCATGATGTAAATCAGCGCGCTGTGGTCCATGTCATAGCCGCCGCCGGGCAGCGGGTGCTTGGCGTAGTAGACCTTGTAGTCCTTAGCAGCCTCGGCCACCTGCTCCGGCGTGCCGGTCAGCCCCTCGATCGGCGCATCGAAGCTCTCGACATAGGATTTGAGCACCGCCGGCGTATCGCGCTCCGGATCGACGCTGATAAAGACGATCCCGACATCCTTTTTCTTGTCGCCGAGCTGGTCGAGCGCCAGCGACAGATCGTTGAGCGCGGTCGGGCAGACATCCGGACAGTGCGTGTAGCCAAAGAAGACGAGGGTCCATTTGCCTTTGAGGTCGGCGTCAGTGAACGGCTTGGCGTTCTGGTCAACCAGGCTGAACTTGCCGCCGAATGCCCCGGCGAGCGGGTTGCCCGCGACACCGTGCGACTGATCGCGGAAGGAAATGCCGATCAGCACCCCCGCGACCAGTACCAGGACGCCGGCAAACGCCGTCGCGAGCAGCGCGAAGGCCGGCGGCGCGCCGCCGGCCTTCTGTGGCTGAGTTTTTGATGCCCGAGCCATCGCCGCCTCCTGTCAGTGTTGCATCGGCATGGTCATGCCGGGCATGCTTGAGCCGCTATCCGCCTTCCCGCCGGG
>DATHCK010000079.1:0-14792 GCA_035319545.1 Allostellaceae bacterium
ACCGCCGAGATGTACAGCAATCGCGGACTGGCGCTTTACGAGCTCGAGCGCGACGACGAGGCGATAGCGAGCTTCGAGCGGGCGATTGCGCTGCGCACGGACTTTGCGCCGCCGCATATCGGGCTGGCGGCCGTCTTGTGCCGCCTCGGCCGGCATCGCGAGGCGGTTGCCCGCGAGGAAGCCGGACTCGCGCTCCGCACCGACTGGAACGGGCGGATCGACCAGCTGATATCGGAAGAGCGCTATGCCGACGGAGTGGCCTTAGTCGACGAGGCGCTCGCAACAGCCTCGTCGGCGAGGGATGCCGATCGCCGTCCGCGACCAGACTTGGTGTGCGGGCCGATCCGTCGTCTCGTGCTCGACACCGCACACCACCTAATGCACCCAGCGGAGGCCAGCGACATCGCCAAGGTTTGCGGGCTTCCCGTGCAGTTGGCCGACCTGTCCGCTGTGACGCCCGCGGATTTCGAAGCCGGCGCCGACACGCTCGTCATCTATTCGCACGGCATCCGCCGCGCGACCGCCACGCCGCTTCGCGCGATCAAAAAGGCCGCGCCGGATTGCCCTATCATCGCGTGGAACTTTGCGAATCACGTGGCCTATCTCGCCAACGCGCGGCTCGCGGGCTCGGCTGACATGACCTTCCCTGCGCATGTGACGCCGATCGACTACCTCGCGCGCTGGCGCTGCGGACCGGTCGTGCCGCTGGCGCTCTTCCAATGGCCGGCCGCGACCTTATCGCGACTTTATCAGGACTGTCGCGGCGAGCCTCGCAGCAACCGCTTAAGCGGGCATTTCTCGCTGTATCCTGTCGCCCAGCGGCGCAATCGGCTGATCGCCGAGGCGATCGAAACCTGGCCCGAGGCCGATCTCTCGCTGCGGCGCGGCTGGCGGTACCACGAAGCATCGCCGCGTGATCGCTTCCTCACCTGGCGGCGCGCGAAGTCGTCGGTTGTCCTGCCGGTGGCGGGCGATCTGTCGATGCGCTTTTTCGACGCGCTGGCCGCCGGTCAAGTTCCGATCGTCACGCGCGACATCCTCGATTTCGACCGGGTCATCCCGCTTGCCGATCAAGCGGCCCTGCCGGTGATCCGCCTGGAGCGGTACGACGTCGAATCGCTGCGCGCCGCCCACGCGGCGGCCATCGCCGCCTTTGACCGCGGTGGTGAGGCGCAGGCCCAAATGCGCCATTGTTACGTCCTACGACGCCACATGCTGGCGCATCGCATCCTCGACATTTTCCGCCAGGTGACGGGCAAGGCCGATATGGCCGCCGCTTCGCCGATCCGGGGTTGACGGCGATCGCCGACAGAAGTTTGATTTTTGGTTAAGTTGTTTCAATTAACCATCAAATGCTTTGCATCATGAGTTGTCGCAGCGGATTTTTGCGAGGCCATGAATGCCGCCCGCATGTTCGAAGCATACGCCGAGCGCGCCAAGTCGGCGACGTGCGCGACCTGTCGCACTGTCAACATGCTCGGCATGATGTGCGCGGCCGCGATCGACAACGGTGGTTTTCTCGCTTTTGTCGGTCAGGGCTATGGGGGCGACTGGCCGGACCCGCGCGAAACTGCGGAACGTTCGCGCAACACGGGCCCCGCCAACCACCGTTAGTCTTTCCGCGATCTGTTTCGATTTAGACGCCTCAAAGTATTTCGCCGCGCTTGTCGCCGAGATTTTCGGCAGTAAGACCATTTTCATTCACTGCGCGACAGATCGCTAAACGATCGTCGCTGGCCGACCCATTCGCTTTCCAGGCTTGCCAAAGCGACGTTCCGCATGTTACTCAAGAAATGCGGTATTTCGTTTTTTCGTCAAGTTTTCGTTTTGTTGTAGAAAAGCGGCGCGGGGAGTAGTCGTCATGCCAGGGAAACGAACTGCTGCGACGCCTTGGTGGGCCTTTTGAGCCGCCATGCCGGATCGCCCCGTCTACTTGAGCAGGCTCGCCTTGCCCGTGTCTTGGGAAGCGCTTGACCACGAGCCCTCGCCCGAAGATTGCGGCAAAGCGGCATGGAGCAATGCCGGAATCCTCGGCTTTCTGCTGCATGGAGTCGAGATGGATGCGGCGCAGCGCCCGGCCGACGAGCGCTTGGCCGAGGCGTTGGCCCCGCTGCGAATCAAACTCGACATTGTCATCGAGATGCTGGGCAAGCTGACCTATCGCGATGTGACGTTGCCGGCAGTGCGCGACATCGAGCTGGGATTGGATCGCGTCGCCTGGCACTCACCCCTGCCCCTCAGCGCCGGCCACTGGCTGCGCATCCAGCTCTATTTCGACCCCAATTTTCTTGAGCCGATCACTCTTTACGGCCGCGTCGCCAGCGCGCTGCCCGAGGACGACGGCGGCTGCTTCGTCCAGGCGCAGCTGGCTGAGACTTCCCTCGAAACCGAGGAGGCGGTGACTCGCCTCGCATTTTTGGCGCAGCGACGGCAATTGGCGCAGCGCCCGCAGCAGGCGGCGAGGGCCGGGCGATGATCGAAGCACTCTCCGCGATGGATTCGGTGCTGGCCGAGCTTCAATCGCTCGCCGGCGCTGCGGTCGCGCCCTCGACCGACCAGGTGGTGCCCGATATCGGGGCGTCCGACGCCAGCGCGCCGAGCTTTACGCAGACGCTGCAAAACGCGCTCAACCGTGTCGACGGCGCCATCGCCAATGCCGACGCGTCGGCCCAGGCATTTTCGTCGGGCGACCAGAACATTCCGCTCAGCGACGTGATGGTCTCGCTTGAACAGGCGAATTTGGCGCTGCAAATGGCCTCGGGTGTGCGCGACAAGGTCGTCGCCGCCTACTCGAGCGTCATGAACATGCAGGTCTGAGAAAGGCGTGTGAAGCGTGGCCTTTTTGGACACGATCAACCCTCAAGCGATCCTGGAACGGGTGCGTCCGGTTCTCGGCGGTCGGACGCGCGCGTCGATCATTGCCGGCGGCGCGGCGGCGGCGACGATCGTCGCGCTGGCTGCGCTGTGGTTCTGGGGCTCGAACTATGCGGTGCTCTACGCCGGGCTCTCGGGAGAGGAGGGCGGGCACGCCATCGCCGAGCTGCAAAAGCTCAATATTCCCTATCGCATTACCGAAGGCGGCCGGGTGATCGAGGTGCCCGCGTCCGAAGTCGGGCGCGCACGCCTTCAGTTGGCCGCCAGCGGGGCCGTCAAGCACGACGGCGACGAATGGGCGATCCTCGATAATGAGGGCCTGGGCGTCAGCCCGTTTGTCGAGCAGGTACATTATGTGCGCGGTATCGAGGCGGCGCTGTCGCGCACGGTCGGCGAGGTCGACGGCGTCGTCTCCGCCAAGGTGACGCTGGCGCTGCCAAAACAGACCGATTTTCTCGGAGATGCGCCAAAGCCGAGCGCCTCGGTCTTGGTGCGACTCGCGGCTGGCAGGACGCTGAGCGGTGCCCAGGTTAGCGGCATCGTCGGCCTCGTCGCGTCGAGCGTGCCGGGACTGGCGCACGAGAACGTCACGATCGTCGATCAGAGCGGCGCCGTGCTCAATCCCACCGGCGACGGCATCGCCATGCAGGCACCGCAGCAGCTCGAGCTTACCCGCGAGATCAATCGTCGCTACGAGACGCTGGTCACCGATCTGCTAGTGCCGGTGCTCGGCCGCGGTAATTTCCGGGTCTCGTCAGATGTCGATGTCGATTTCTCACACAGCAAGGAAAGCCTCGTCAGATACGGCGACAGCCACGTGTTGAGCCAGGACGAAACCGTCCACATCAAGGGGCAGGGCGATCAGCCGATCGGCATCCCCGGCGCCTTGTCGAACGAGCGACCGCAAACCCCCACGACAGCCAACCCGCCGCAGCAAAATCAGCAACAAAACCAGCAACAAAACCAGGCAGCGCAGGCCACCCCGCCCGGCCAGGCGACAACGCAGCCGCCGGCCGCGGCCAAGGACGTCGCGCCGCCGCCGAGCGACACTCACAAGACCACGAATTACGACATCGACAAGACCGTGGAGTTCCTCGAACACCCATCGTGGACGCTGCGGGGCATTAACATCGCGGTGCTGGTCAACAACCCGACCGGCAGCCCGTTGCCGGCTGAGCGTCTGCAATCGGTCAACAAGCTCGTCACCTCGGCGATCGGCGCCGGACAAAATCCCCACGTGACCGTGGTCGATCTGCCGTTCGAGCCGCCCGACACGGCGAACATCCCGATGACCGGACAGTGGTGGCGCGCGCCCTGGGCAAGTGCGGTTGGCCAGAACGCGCTGCTCGCCGTGGCGGGGATTTTCGCCTTGTTCGGTGGCTTCTTCCCGGCGACACGGCGTCTGCAAAACCTGCACGCATCGGTGGCGGCGACGATTGCCGCGAAAGTGGCCGCGATCCGCGCAGGTGTCTCTCAGGACGCCTCGGATCTCATCGAGACGGTGACGCCGACAATGCGGCCGCTGCCGCGCGCCAGAGCCGAACCGCAGGACGTGTTGAGTATCGAAGCGGAGACCGTTCAGACGCTGGTCGCGGGCGACCCCGCGCGCACGGCCCAGGTCATCAGAGGATGGATAGCCGGTGGCAGAGGCGATCTTAAGCGAGCCGATTGATATCGGCCTGACCGATCTCGAAAAATCGGCGGTAGTGATGCTGTCGATTGGCGAGGATGCCGCGGCCGAGGTCATGAAACACATGACCCAGCTGGAGATCAACCTGCTGTCGCTGGCGATGGCGCGGATCTCCGGAATCTCCAAGACCGCGGTTACCGCGGTCTATGGCGAATTCATCGACACGATGCTGCAGGAGACCTCGATCGGCATCGGGTCGAGCACCTACATTCACGGCGTTCTCGAGCGCGCGCTCGGCACCGAGAAGGCCGAACGCCTCGCGGCGCGCCTCAACCAAGGCGACTATTTTGCGGGGATTGAGGCGGTCCAGCTCCAGGACCCGCGCGTGCTCGCCGAGATGATCAAGAACGAGCACCCGCAGATTGTCGCGATGATCTTCGCGTATCTCGAGCCTGAGCAGGCCGAGGCGTTGATCCAGCATCTGCCTGCGGAATTGGTGGACCAGGTGATACCGCGCCTCGCGACACTCGACTCGATACCGCCCGCCGCGGTTCGCGAGCTCAACGAAGCAATCGAAGATCTGCTGGCCGGTGAGGCGCAGCACGTCAGAGTCAGCGTCGGCGGCGTCAATATGGCGGCCAAGATACTCAATCGTATCGATGGCGAGCGCGTCGAATCGATACTCGGTCAGATCAAGGCGGTCGACGCCGATCTCGCCCAGAAGATCGAAAACAACATGTTTGTGTTCGAGGATTTGCTCCGCCTCGACGACCGCAATTTCCAGATGCTGCTGCGCTCGATCGATCAGAAAATCCTCGCCTCGGCGCTCAAGGGTGCCGACGCAAAGCTGCTCGACAAAGTCATGCGCAATCTGTCGCAGCGCTCCGCGGAAATGCTGCGCGAAGAGATCTCGGCGCGCGGCCCGATGCGGGTCACCGAGATCGACGCCGCCAAGCGCGAAATCGTTGGGACCGCCCAGCGTTTGGAGCGCGAGGGCACAATCATCCTGCCGACCGATGGCAGCGACATGGTGAGCTGATCGACAGATGTCCTCGCTCCGCATCGGTCATCAGAATCGCGCGATCGCACCGCCCACCGGCGGCGATACGGGCCGGTCGGAACATGCCGACGACAGCGGATTCGCGCTCGCTCTTGGCGCCGCGGCAGGGCTGGCCAACAAAAACATGTCGGCACCACTTGGCAGCCAGTCTGGCGAAGCCCCCGGCAGTTTGTCCGGATCGCGCAAGCGCGGCGATAACTCGATCAAGAGCAATGACGTAACGGGCATCGTCTCGGGGCTCGCCGGAGCGCTCGTCGCGGCCACAACCGTCGCGGACGCCTCGTCCGCCGCTCCGAACGCTGATGCCGCAACAATCGCTGGTGCGACGGTTGGAACGCCGCTCTTGGGCGTCGCGCCATTGGCGCAGGCGGGTCAAGCAATCTCCGGAAGAAGCGGGATCCTCGACCGCGACGGCGGGACGGACGACAACTTGCCCGCAACGCCGACCGGTGCACCGGACGGTTCTTCGCCTTCCGCGGGCGGCGCGCCGACACCCGAGTCGTCGTTCGCCGCCGCGACGACGGATGCCAACCTGGAGCTTCTCGGGCAGGAACAATCGGATCAAACAATCGCAACCGCGCTCGCTGAGCCAGACGGCGTTGCTGCCGCCGGATCGCCCGACATCGCGACATTGGGCGCCGCAGCGGACCCGACTGGCGTCCCGGCAGTTCCAGGGTCGGCCACATCGGCCGGGTCACGCTCGGATGCGACGCGCGGCTTGGCGGACTCGCCGTCCGGTACCCCGCTGTCCTTGTTTGCGTTCGAAATTGGGCAATCTGCCATGCCGGATGTCGGTGACCGGTTCGCGTCCACGAGCCGCGATCGCTTTGCGCCAATCGCCGGGACGCCCGATGCGCCCGGTGTGGCTGCCACCGCTGCGATCGGTCCAGGAGGCGACGCCTCGGTGGTCTCGGCGTCGGCCACCGCCATGCCCGGGCCAGACTCTGATCCTGCCGGCGCAGGCTCGATCGCCGACCAGGTTGCGGGGCAGCTTGCCCGGGCGGTGTCGAACGGCACGCGCGAAGTGACCATACGGTTGCACCCACCGGAGCTCGGCGACCTCACGGTGCGTGTCGCCGTCAACGGGCGCGATGTTTCCGCCTGGTTTGCCTCGCCGCAGCCGCAGGTGCAGACGGCTATCAGCGCGGCGCTCGGCCAGCTTCAGACCAATCTCGGCAACGCCGGCTACAATCTCAGCGGCGCCTGGGTCGGCGATGATGCGTCGGGTGCACGCCGGCAAGGTTGGAGCGCTTCGCCGACATCGTTGCGGGTCGACGCACCGCTTGCCGTCTCTGCCGGGGTCCCGGCCGCCACTACCTCCCTCGCGGCTTCGTCGGGGCTGAACATCTATGTCTGACATCATCGAACAGGCCGCCGAGGCGCCGCTCTATGATCTCCTCTCGGAGACCGGCGCCGCGCATTGGACGGCGAGCATCGAGCCGGCTCTGCAGCGGATCAACGAACGCTTTGTGCGCAACCTGCGCGCCGCGCTGCTTCAGCATCTGCGCCGCGGCGTCACGGTGACCTCAAATGGGGTCAAGCTGGTCGAGCACCGCGAGCTGATGGAAAAGATCGGCAGCCCGTCGCATCTGACGCTGGTCCCGATGAGGCCGCTGCACGGGGTCATCATGTTGATGTTCGACGCGCCTCTCGTCGTGTCACTCGTCGAGAGCCGGTTCGGCGGCAGCGGGCGGTTTCCGATCAATACGGCAAACCGCGATTTCACCCCGTTCGAGCTGAAATCGATGCGGCGTGTCGTCGATACGGCACTCGAACAATACGCGCTCGCCTGGGAAACGCTTGGTCGCTTCGACATCGGCCCGGTACGCCATGAGACGAACCCGCAATTCGCGGGCTTCGCGCAGGCCGATGAGCAGATTCTGGCCTCGACATTTGACGTCTCTGTCGATCAGTCGAGCGGCAAGATGGCCGTCTACATCCCTTACGCCGCGGTCGAGCCGCTGAAGGATCAATTGCTCGCGGGGCATGTCGCGGAGGTGGACGATGACGACCCCCGCTGGTCGGAAACGCTCAAGAGCAATGTTCAGCAGGCGCCGATCACCCTCAATGTCGAGCTCGGCAAGATCGACATCAGCGTGGGCGATCTCATTGCGCTTCAACCGGGCAATGTCTTCGAGATGGATCGCCCGAGTAGTCTGGTTGTCGAGGCGGGCGGGGTTCCGTTGTTTCGCGGCCGCTGGGGGCGGCACGGCCGCAAAATCGGTGTGATGGTCGAGGAGCGTCTTGCGCCGCTCGATGATTGGCAGCCGCGAACCGGCAGACGTCAAATAAGGGAGGGCGGCTGATGGCCGACGATCTTCCGATCGGGGAAGCTGTCGGCACCCCGGACCCGGCGGCCGAGTCGTCGCCCTTCGCGGCGCTCGAGCCGTCGCCGGAAGCCGCGCGCGCTCCGGTCGTCACCGGCGACGCCGACGGCGCGGCGATCGGGCGGCTCGATCTGGTGTTCGATGTCCCGATTTGCCTGTCGGTCGAATTGGGGCGCACCGAGGTGCCGATCCGCGATGTCGTCAATCTCGGGCGCGGGTCGATCATTGAATTGGATCGCGGGCCGGGAGCGCCGCTCGATGTCCGCGTCAACGGCGTCTTGATCGGTCGTGGTGAGGTGGTTCTCGTCAATTCAGAACGGCTCGGCCTTCGGTTTGTCGAGGTGGTCAGCCAGGCCGAACGCGTCAAGCGGTTGGACTAGCGGCAATGGGCGGCGTATCGCAGGCCACCCACGGGGCGCTGCTGACAATCTTTTTTGTCGCGGGTCCGGTGCTCGGCGTGATCCTGGTGATCGGTCTGACGGTGAGCGTGTTTCTGGCCGTTACCCAGCTCAACGAACCGACCCTGAGTTTTGTACCGAAATTTTTCGGCACGGCGCTGGCGCTCTTGCTGCTTGGCCCCTGGCTGCTGCGGCAGCTTGAAAGCTTCGCTGTCGCCGTGTTCACCGGTTTGCCGGGGATGTTGTCGTGAGTATCCCCGCCGCGCCGACCGCTCGCGCCGGCTTCAATTTCGCTCTGTTGCGGCGAAACCTGCCGTCGCTCGCCGGACCGTCGGGGTTTGTATTGATCCTGGCGATGGTCGTGGTGCCGTTGCCGGCCTTCGGTCTCGATATTCTCTTCACCTTCAATATCTGCTTCGGGCTGATGATCCTCTTGGCGTCGCTCTACACGGCGAAGCCGACGGATTTCTCGTCCTTCCCGACCTTGCTCTTGATGACGACGTTGCTGCGCCTGTCGCTCAATGTCGCGGCGGCGCGGGTCATTCTCTTGAACGGCTACGAGGGCAGCGACGCCGCCGGCCATGTGATCGAATCGTTTGGCGCCTTTGTGATCGGCGGCAATTACGCGGTCGGCATCGCGGTCTTCGCCATCCTCGTCATCATCAATTTTGTCGTCATTACCAAGGGCGCGGGCCGCATCGCCGAGGTCGCCGCCCGCTTTGTGCTGGACGGCATGCCCGGCAAGCAGATGGCGATCGACGCCGATCTCAACGCCGGCCTCATCAACCAGGAAGAGGCGACGAGACGGCGCCAGGACGTCGGCCGCGAGGCCGACTTCTTCGGCGCAATGGATGGCGCCAGCAAGTTCGTGCGCGGCGATGCGATCGCCGCGGTGCTGATCTTGTTCATCAACCTCATCGGTGGGCTGATCATCGGCGTCTGGCAGCACGGGTTGTCCATCGGCGAGGCGGCCCAGACCTACACGCTGCTGACGATCGGCGACGGTCTCGTCGCGCAAATCCCGGCCCTCGTCATCTCGTCGGCCGCGGGCATTGTCGTCAGCCGGGTAACGACCGGCGTCGATGTCGGCAACCAGATCGTTTCGCAATTGGCGATCTTCCCGAAGGCCTGGTGGCTTGCTGCGGGCATCGTCGGGCTGTGCGGTCTCGTTCCGGGCATGCCGCACATACCGTTCCTGTTTTTCGCCGGTCTGCTCGGCGGCACGGCGCGCTGGATTGGTCGCGAGCAGGTGCGCGCGGCCCAGACGCCGCCGCCTCTGGCACCTGCCGCCGAGCCGGCGGAGATCGATATCGGTGTCGTTGAGCTGGTCGAGCCGCTGGAAATCCAGGTCGGCTACCGGCTCGTCGGTTTGGTCAGCAAGGACCGGGACGGCGGGCTGTTGCGCCGCCTGCGCGCGGTGCGTCGCCAGGTGTCGCGTGAGTTCGGCTTCCTGGTGCCTGTCGTGCACGTCCGCGACAATCCCGACCTGAAATCGACGGGGTACCGCATCCTCGTCTATGGGGTCGAGCGCGCCGCCGGCGAGGTGCAGCCTGACCGCCTGCTGGCGATGTCGTCCGGGAAGGTGCTGACTGAGGTACAGGGCCTGCTGACCCGCGACCCGGTGTTCGGTCGTCCGGCCCACTGGGTCATGCCCGCCGCGGCCGATCAGGCGCGTGCTGCGGGCTACACGGTGTTTGACGCCGCGGTTGTCATGGCCACGCATTTCGAGCGCATCGTGCGCGACCACATTGAGACGCTGTTCGGGCGAGCCGAGCTCGACGCGGTGCTCGCCTACCTGAATAAGCTGATCCCCAAGCTGGTCGAGGAGCTGACGCCGAAATTGCTGCCGCTGACGGCGGTGCACTCGGTGCTCGCCGGGCTGCTTGCCGAGCAGGTGCCGATCCGCGACTTGCGGACCATCATCGGGGCGCTGATCGATGGCGCGGCGGCGACCCAGGAGCCGCGCGCGCTCCTCGAAATGGTCCGGCTGAAACTCGGCGGCTACATCGTGCAGACTGTGTTTGGCGCCGTCGACGAGTTGAAGGTCATGGCGCTCGAACCCGAGCTCGAGCGCCTGTTGCAGGAAGTATTGAAGCTGTCCTCGGGCACGAGCTCGTTCGGCATCGAGCCTGGCCTGGCGGGGGAACTGCGCGCCGCCGGTGCGGCTGCGGCCGCGCGGCTCGAAGAGGCCGCGTCGGTGGCGGCTCTCGTCACCCGACCCGAGCTGCGCGAGCTGGCGGCGCAACTGCTGCGTCCCGTGCAGCCGCGCATCTGGGTTTTTTCCTATCCGGAAATTCCGCCTGAAAAGCGCATAAAGGTCATCGAGCTGTTGGGTCGCCCGAGCGGAAAACCGAGCGATGGCGACTGACGCGGAACTCCAGCTTATGGAGCGCCGGGATGAGGTGCCAGGGCGGCGGCGCGGCTATTCAATCGGCTTTGTCGGCGGATACGCCGCGCAGGTCGACGAGGCGGAGATCATCCGGCAGTTCGTCCCGGTCGTGAAGCGGCTGGCATTGCGCCTTAAGGGCCGGATGCCCGAGACCATTCAGCTCGACGATCTGATCCAGGCCGGGCTGATCGCCGTCTTGCGGCTGGCGCGTCACGGCGCGCTCGCGCCGTCGACCGACCCGGTTCTGCAGCGCTCGATCGTCAATGCGATGATCGATGAGGCGCGGCGCGAGGCCTGGGCGCCGGTGCGCACCGTGCGGCAGGCCAAGTCCGTCAGCCAGGCGATGCGGGCGGTCAAGCTCCGTCTCGGCCGCGACGGCACCGACGACGAAGTGGCCGCGGAGATGGGCATCGGGCTCGACGAGTACCACGCGGTGCTTGTCGAAATCGCCGGGATCAGGCTGCTCGACATCGACGAGTTCGAGGATCGCGCCGACGAGCGGATGCAGGAAGTGGAAGAGCGCGATGCGGCGATCGACAAGGGCCGCATGATGAACGCGCTCGCCGAGTCGATCGCCGCGCTGCCGGAACGCGAGAAGCTCGTGCTGTCGCTCTACTACGAGCAGGAACTCAATATGGAAGAGGTCGGCGCGGTGCTCGGCCTCGATAAATCGACAGTGTGCCGGGTGCATGGTCGCGCCCTGCTGATGTTGCGCGACGTGCTCGCCGATTGGCGCGCCGAAGCGTCGCCGACGCCGGGATCGGGAGATTAGTCCGTGGACTTTCTATCGATAATCGGCATCGTCCTGGCGCTCGGCTCCATCATCGGGTCGATGACGCTCGACGGCGGCAATTTGCTGTCGTTGCTACAGCTTTCGGCCCTGGTGATTGTCGGCGGCGGCACCATGGCGGCGACGATGCTGCAAACGCCGCTGCCGATCTTCCTGCGCGGCTTGAAGATGGCGCTGTGGGTGTTCATGCCCCCGAGGGATGACCGCGCCGACCAGCTGCGTCAGATTTCCGACTGGCTGCGCATCGCGCGGCATCAATTCGTGCTGGCGCTTGACCCGGTCGCGGAACAGCAGACCGACCCGTTCATCCGCCAGGCGCTGCGGCTCGTCGTCGACGGCGTCGAGGCGCCGCAAATTCGCATCGTGCTCGAGTCGAACATCCAGACCTCGTCGCATGAGGAAATGCTGGCGGCGGAGATGTACGAGGCGATGGGCGGCTACGCGCCGACAGTCGGCATTCTCGGCGCGGTGATGGGGCTCATCACCGTTATGGCGCATCTCGACGACCCGTCGAAGCTCGGCGAGGGCATCGCCACGGCGTTCGTTGCGACCGTCTACGGCGTGGGCGGTGCCAATCTCTTGTTCCTGCCGATCGCCGGCAAGCTGAAGTTCCTGGTCAAGCGTCGTATCCGGCGGCTGGAAATGATCACCGAGGGGATGATCGGGATCGCCGTCCTGGAAAGCCCGCTACAGCTCGAGATGCGGCTGCGTAGTTTCCTCGAACACGGCGAGGCCGCCGCGGGCGGAGAGCACGCCGAGGAAGACGACGCCCCGGCGACCCCGAGTCCCGCCGCAGCCGACTGAGCCGCCCGCGATAACGGAGAATCCCGATGAAGGGCCAAGAGCCGGAAAAAGCACCGAATCACGAGCGATGGGTCATTTCATACGCCGATTTCGTGACCCTGCTGCTGGCGACTTTTGTCGTCATGTACGCGGTGTCGACGATCAATTCGTCGAAGTTCCAGGAGATGGCCGAGTCGTTCTCCACCGCTTTCATGGGCCGGACGGTCAACGTCCACGACACCGGGTTCGCGGCGGCTGCCAGGGGGCCGTTCAACTTTATGCCCAACCCGGTTCACCTCCCGGTGATCAGCCGC
Source organism: Allostellaceae bacterium (assembly GCA_035319545.1). Taxonomy (GTDB): domain Bacteria; phylum Pseudomonadota; class Alphaproteobacteria; order ATCC43930; family CGMCC-115725; genus DATARH01. Next base: position 12,566 of record DATHCK010000079.1, read on the forward strand.
GAGGTTATGGTCAGAGAGGCTCCGCCGGCGCTGCGCCAGGAAGAGACGAAAGGCGACCCGAACAATCTGAAGAACAACGGCCAGTTCCTGGCGAAAGGTGGCTCGGCGGCCGAGACGCAGGAACAGCAACTGCAACAGCAACACGCCGACGCCGCAACCCAACATGTCGACGCCGCGACACAAAACGAGGTCGCGGAACGGGTCCAGGGCCTCGACCAAGCTTTTCAGCAGCTCTCGAAATCGCTCGCCCCGCTGATCCGCAAAGGCGAGGTCAACGTTTCATTGCAGTCGCTCGGCGTTGTCATCGATATCAACGAGGTGCTGCTGTTCCACAGCGGCAAGGCGGATTTGACGCCGGACGCGCTGCCGCTCATCGATCAGATCGCAAAAATCCTGGCCGATCTGCGCTATCAGATCCAGGTCAACGGCTTTACCGACAACGTGCCGATTCACAACGCGCAGTTCGATTCGAACTGGGACTTGTCGGCAACCCGGGCGATCTCGGTCGTCAAGCGGTTTGTCGCGGCGGGCATCGATCCGACGCTGTTGGTCGGCGCCGGCTTCAGCGAGTACCATCCGGTCGCGCCGAACAATACCACCGAGGGAAAGACGGCCAACCGTCGGGTCTCCATTGTTGTGGTATCGCCGCTCGAAGGCAAAGACCCGGCGCGTTCGCGACTTCTCGGCAGCGACCCGCGGCCCGCGCCCACCGCGTCCGCGCCGCCTTCAGCTGCTGGTCCAGCTGAGACGTCGTCGGCACCTCCCGCATCGGTCCCCTCAGCGCCGGCATCCTTGCCGCCTGCGGCGGCCCACTAGCCATACCAGGGCCTTTACCGGCGATGGCCAAGACCGCGAAACGGGCAAGCACCGCAAAGGCGCCCGGCGCGTCGCGCGGCGGCGCGATGCGGCCGGTGCTGCTTGCGGCCGGTCTCGCTCTTTATTGGTTCGTCGAGTACCAGGACGCCGGAGGCGCGAGCGATGTCCCGATGTGGGGCTATGTGATCATGGTCGGCGTCCGCCTGCTGGCGGACTTCATTGGCGCGTGGGTCGTCGTCTCGGCGTTGCAGCTGCTTCTGACGGTGGCTCGGCTCTTGATCGCCTATCTGCGTGGCCTTTGGCTGCAGGCGAGTAGCGGATGAGCGCTCGTCTTAATCTTGCGGGGTCCACGGTCCACCCGTACCAGTTTCCGGCGCTCGGCGAGGGAGATGCCGCGACACGCGCGCCCGCTCCTGCGGCCACGCCATCGTCGCTGCCGCACGACGACGCGCTGGCTGAAGCCGAGGCGGCGATGGAGGAGGCCGCCGCGGAGATCGCGGCAAAGGCCGCGGCCGAGTTAGCCGCCGCGCGCGAGGAGGGCTTGCGGCAAGGTCTCGCAGAGGGGCGGGAGCGGGGCTATGCGGCCGGCTTCGACGAGGCGGTCAAGGCGGGCGAAGCAAAGATAGCGGACCAAGCGAGACGGCTCGCCGCGATCGTCGAGAAGTTCGGCGCGCCGCTGACGACGCTTGACCCGCCCGTCGAGGAGGCCGTGGCGGCGCTGGCGCTGGAAGTGGCTCGTTGCGTCATCGGTCAGGAGGTGCAGCGATCGCGAGGGTTCCTTGTGAAGCTGGTGCGTGAGGCGATAGCCAAGGTGCCGCTCGACATGGCCGCGCCGCGCGTCCTGCTCAACCCGGTCGATCTCGACCTCGTTCGGAAGCTGGTCCCGGAAGTCGAGGCGGGTAACGTAGTGCTGGTTGGCGATGACGCGATCGAACTCGGCGGCGCCCTCGTCGTGGCCGATGGCGACGACCGGCAGATCAAGGACCGGCGGTGGAACCCACGCAACGCTGAGGGCGCGTCGCAGGTCAATCTGACACTGTCCTCGCGCTGGCGCGCGGTGATGTTGACCCTGTTTGATGGCGAGGACGACGGATGACCGCGGTTAATGTCGGCCTCACCGAACGGCTGGTCGCCGGACTCGAGCGCTACCAGTCGCGGCTCCACGGCATCGATCACGGACCCAAGGTGCATGGCAGCCTGGTGCGTACCGTCGGGCTGGTCATGGAGGCCCGCGGCATTCATGTCGCAATCGGCGAGCGCTGTTTTGTCGAAAGTGAGTCGGGACGGCTGATGTCAGCCGAGGTTGTCGGTTTCGATGGCGGCCGTGTGTTGCTGATGGCCGAGGGACACGCCGATGGCCTTGCGCCAGGCGCCCGGGTGATCCCGGCCGGCCGAACCATGGAGGTCGCGG
>DATHCK010000080.1:0-18027 GCA_035319545.1 Allostellaceae bacterium
AGCTTCCTGGTCGCGGTCTTGCGCGCGAGCTCCTTTTGCTGGCGGCGGCTGAGGCGCTCCTCGGCGCGTTCGCAGATACGGTCGAGGAGGAGCCGGGTCGTCGCCGGGTCGGCGCCGAGCCAATGGTCGAAATGGTCGCGGATCGCGCCCTCGACGAGCCGCGTCGCCTCGACCGAGGCGAGCCGCTCCTTGGTCTGCCCCTGAAATTGCGGCTCGCGCAAAAAGAGCGACAGGAGCATCGCCGCGCCGGTGGTGACGTCCTCGCCGGTGGCCTGGGCGATGCGCTTGTTGCCAATGAGCTCGCCATGCGCCTTGAGGCCGCGGATGAGCGCGTTTCGCAGGCCCGCCTCATGCGTGCCGCCTTCGCTGGTCGGGATCGTATTGCAATAGGAATGGCAAAAGCCGTCTTCCTCGTCCTCGGGCCAGGCGACGGCCCATTCGACATTGCCGCCGTCAGGGAAGTCGACCTTGCCGAGAAAGGGCCGCGGGGTGAGCAGCGCGCGCTCCGCGAGGCTCGCGGCGAGGAAATCGCCGAGCCCGCCGGGGAAATGCAGCCGCGCCTCCTGCGGCACGCCGTCGGGGCGCGGGATCGCGGGATCGCACCACCAGCGAATCTCGACGCCGCGGAAGAGGTATGCCTTTGAGCGCGCCATGCGGTAGAGCGTCGCCGGGCGGAATTGGGCGTCGCCAAAAATCTCGGGGTCGGGATGGAAGCTGAGCGTCGTGCCGCGGCGGTTCTGCACCGGGCCGGCATCCTCGAGCGGGCCCTGCGGCGCGCCACGCACATAGTGCTGGCGATAGAGCCGGCGGTCGCGCGCAACCTCGACCGAGAACGCGTCGGAGAGGGCGTTGACCACCGAGACGCCGACCCCGTGCAGCCCGCCCGAGGTCTGGTAGACCTTGCCGCTGAATTTGCCGCCGGAATGCAGCGTGGTGAGGATGACCTCGAGCGCCGATTTGTCGGGCGAGCGCGGGTGCGCGTCGACCGGGATCCCGCGGCCGTTGTCGCTGACCGTGACCCAGCCCTCGCGCGACAGCCCCAATTCGATGCGGGTGGCGTGCCCCGCGACGGCCTCGTCCATCGCGTTGTCGAGCGCCTCTGCGGCGAGGTGATGCAGCGCCCGCTCGTCGGTGCCGCCGACATACATGCCGGGGCGGCGGCGCACCGGCTCGAGGCCCTCGAGGACCTCGATGTCCTTCGCCGAATAGCCGTTGTCGGGCTTCGGCCCCATCGCGTCAAAAAGATCAGGCATCGCAGCGGATTATACGACAGCGCCGCGGGGCTTGAAAGCCGCGCGACCAGGATGCAGTATAAGTCACCAGCCTATGTAACAAGATATAGCTTGGCGCGGCATTTCTTTGGCCGATCGTAAAGGCGGTGAGGAACTCCGGCATGCGCGCGGAATTTACTCAGATGATGACCAACGAGCGAAAGATCTGGGAGGCGGCGCTGATGCTGGTGCGGCGGCACGGCAGCGATGCGCTCCAGGTCGCCGAGCGCGAGGCCGAGCGGCTGCGTACCGATAATGACGAACTCTCGTGCATCGTCTGGTGCTGGATCGCCCGTTCGACCGCCGAGCTGCTGCGGCCCACCCCGGACCGCGACGAGCGGGTTCATTAAATCCGCTGTTCTCGCCTCTTCCCGAAAGCCGCGTCACAGTCGATATTTAAAGCCGGTTGATGGGGAGCATCATGGCGAACGATAAGGAATTCGACGTCGCGCTGAGCGACGAGGAGTGGAAGAAGAAGCTCACGCCCGAGCAGTTCCACGTGTTGCGCAAGCACGGCACCGAGCGCGCCGGCACCAGCCCGCTCGACAAGAAATACGATCCCGGCACCTATTATTGCGCCGGCTGCGGCGCGCCGCTCTTCGACAGCGACACCAAGTTCAACAGCGGCAGCGGCTGGCCCTCGTTCTACGAGCCGAAGGACGGGGCGGTCGAGACCACGACCGACCGCAGCTTCTTCATGGTGCGCACCGAGGTGCACTGTCAGAAATGCGGCGGGCATCTCGGCCACGTGTTCGAGGACGGGCCCAAGCCGACGGGCCTCAGATACTGCATGAACGGCTGCGCGCTCGACTTCAAACCGGCGGAGAAGAAGTGACGAGCGAAGCTCGTCCAGTGAGACGGCGAAAATGAAAGAGCCGGGCGGTGGCCCGGCTCCTTGCTTCGCGGCGTTGCCGCCGCGCCCCAAGCAAAAGGTCTAGAACGCGACGCCGCCTTCGATCACGAGCCGCGCTTGGTCGCTGGCGGTGCCGAACTTGCCGAAGCCGTCACCGCTGTTGACGCTCGACGCGGTGACATAAGAGCCTTCGAGCCGCGCGAACCAGATGCCCATCTGCCAGGTCGGGGTGACGGTGAAGGACCAGGCCGAGCTGCCGGGGCCGAACAGCACGTTGACGGTGCCGTCGGTCGAGCTGCCGCTGCTGCCGACATATTCGATGCGGCCCGACAGGTTCCAGTTGTCGTTGATGTTGTAGGTGGCAAGTACCGCGCCGCCCCAGGTATCGGCGTCCTTGGTGGTGCCGGGGTTATAAACCGTGCTGTGCTTGTTGTGGGTGTACTGGAAGTAGGGGCTGACCGTCCACGGCGCGTTGTTGTAAGTGTAGATCAGGTTGACGACGTCGGAATTGTCGAGCTGAAACGGCGCGGCGAACGAGTTGACCTTGCTGGTGTCGAGATTGCCGCCGACGGCGAGCGCCAAGGTGTTCTGCGGGTTGATCGTCCAGGTCGCCGAGCCGGTCATCCAGCTCAAGTCGCTGGAAAAGAAGCCGTCATTGCCCGACAGCGCAAAGGCCACGGGCCCGGCGGTATAGTTAGCCTGCACGCCGCGGCTGATCGCCGGCTCGAGGTTCCATAAGAGGCCGCGCTCGATGTTCATGTTCTCGAAGGTGAAGGTGTATTCGTCACCGATGAGGCTCGGCAGATTGCCGGCTTCGATCGAGAAATTATCGGTCGGCGCGACTTTCAGGTACGCCTCGGGGACCGGGCCGAAATAGAGTTTCGTCGCCTCACTGGCGCGCTGCGTGTCGTGGTAATTGACGCCGAGCGCCGGTAGTGAATAGACGCCAGTCTGCACGTAGAACTGCACCAGGCCGTCGATCTTCTGGACGACGGCCATGCCGTTGCTGATGTCGAAGTTGTTGTCCTTGTCGAGGCCGAGGAACTTCCCGCTCGTCGGCGCGAAGACCGACGTCGAATTGTCCTGGAAGAGCCCGAGCCCGCTCAAGACGCCGCTGACATAAACATGGCCGAGTCCGGCGGCGTCGAAATTGTAGGGGGTGGTGCTGAGCGCCAGCGGCCCCGCCATGCTCGGCGCGGTGAGCGGCGAGGTCGGCGCCGCCGGTGCGGCGGGAGCTTCTGTTCCCGGTGCGGCCGGGGTGGTGTCCGCCGGCGGCGCGGCCGGCGTCTGGGCAAGGGCCGACGACGCGGAGATGCCGCACTCCCAGACGACAAACAGGGCGATGGCCGCGACGCTCAACCGCAGCGTTTTTGAAATGCTCCGACTCATGCTGTGTTTCCCGACTGAAGAACCGTTGCCGTGGCGCGGTGTCACCGCCGGTGACGGGCCGATGCCATCTATCGGCTATATAATGCATTAGCTAAGTAGGAATTAGAATAAGAAATATCTAAGAAAAATCATTGAGACGGATGCCCTATGATTAAAGATTAGGCAATACTGACCGAAGTTGCCACAACCAACAGCAGCCGGCGCCGCATTTGAGAATAATCGCGCTCAGGTTGGGAAGCGCCGGGTTTGGCGGCTACTGCACGACCTCGCCGTGCAGGTTGAGATCGAGGCCCTCGCGCTCGCTGTCGGTGTCGACCCGCAGCCCGACAACCAGGTCGATAATCTTCAGCAGGATGAGCGAGACGATCGCGTCGTAAAGAACGGTGCAGCCGACCCCGTAAAGCTGGACGACGAGCTGGTGCGGGTTGCCGTCGATAAGGCCGCTCTTGCCATCACCGCCGACGGCTGAAACCGCGAGCACGCCGGTGAGGAGCGCGCCGACCGTGCCGCCGACCCCGTGCACGCCAAAAGCGTCGAGCGCATCGTCATAGCCGAAGGCGTGCTTGAGCCCGGTCGCGCCCCAATAGCAAATGACGCCGGCGGCGATGCCGATGATCAGCGCGCCGCGCGGATCGACAAAGCCCGAAGCCGGGGTGATCGCCACCAACCCGGCGACCGCGCCGGAGCAGATGCCAAGGACGCTCGGCTTGCCCTTCAATGTCCACTCGACAAACATCCAGGTGAGCGCGGCGGTCGCGGTGGCGATCTGCGTCACCGCCATCGCCATCCCGGCACCGGTCCCGGCGCTCACCGCCGAGCCGGCGTTGAAGCCGAACCAGCCGACCCAGAGCAGCGAGGCGCCGATCATGCTGAGCACGAGATTGTGCGGCGGCATCGCCTCGGCCGGATAGCCGCGCCTTTTGCCGAGCATCAGCGCGCACATCAGCCCGGCGACGCCGGAATTGATGTGCACCACCGTGCCGCCGGCGAAATCGAGCACGCCGGCGTCGTTGAGGAAGCCGTCGGCGCCCCAAACCCAATGCGCGATCGGCGCATAGACAAAGACCGCCCAGAGGCCGATGAACCAGATCAGCGCCGAAAATTTCATGCGATCGGCCACGGCGCCGCAAATCAGCGCCGGGGTGATGATCGCGAAGGTCATCTGGAAGCACATGTAGACCGATTCGGGGATGGTCTTGGCGAGATCGTTCACCGAATCGATTGTCATCCCCATCAACAGAAAGCGGCTCATGCCGCCGACATACGGGCTGCCCGTGGTGAAGGCCATGCTGTAGGTGCATACCGTCCACAGAACCGTCACCAGGCATGTCACCATGAAGCTCTGCATCACGGTCGAGAGGACGTTCTTCTTGCGGACCATGCCGCCGTAAAAGAGCGCAAGACCGGGGATCGTCATCATCAAGACGAGCGCCACCGAGGTCAGCATCCAGGCGGTGTCGCCGCTGTCGAATTTCGTCCCGCCGCCGGCCGTCGGCTGTTGCGCCGACGCGGCGCCGGCGCCGGCGACAAGCAGCATGGCGGCGAGCGCCAGGCGGCGAACCGTGCGATGTGAACCCCTCATCTCCGCTCCCCCGAAAAAGAGATCGGGGGCGCGCCCGAGATCTTCGGAACGCACCCCCGCACGCTTAGGCTACCAACAGTGAAGGCCGGGACTTATTCGGCGACAGCCGGCTCCTCGCCGTCACCAAAGTTGTAGGCCGTCTCACCATGCACCGCGTCGTCGCCGACCCGGAGCGTCGTCTCGCTCATCCGCAAGGGCACGAAGATCGAGATCACCTTGAGGATGATGAAGGTCGCGACGACATTGAGCACGATGATGAACGCGGCCGCTTCCGCCTGCAGCAGCAACTGGTTGCCGCTGTCGCCGTAGAGCAGGCCGGTGATGCTGATGCCGGGGGCCTGCTTGTCACCATCGGGCGCGATGTACATCAGCATGTCGCCGCAGGCGAACACGCCGACCAGAAGCCCGCCGAGCAGCCCGGCGACCCCGTGCGTCGACAGGACCGACAGCGTGTCGTCGACCTTTTTGAAGAGGGCCGTGGTCTGCACCTTGTTCATCATGATCCAGGGGATGATGCCGGTGCACACGCCAATCGCCATGGCCCCCCAGCCGTTGACGTAACCGGCGCCTGGGGTGATGCCGACGAGGCCGGCGATCATGCCGTTGATCGCGCCGACCACCGACGGCTTGCCGTAGGCGAACGAGTCCATGATCGTCCACACCAACAGCGACACGCAGGTGCACAGATTGGTGTTGAGGATCGCGGCCGACGCGTCGGCATTGGCGAAGTAGGGATCGCCGCCGTTGAAGCCATTCCAGCCGAGCCACAGGATGCCCGCGCCGACCAACGCCATTAAGAGGCTATTGGGCGGGAAATGGTCGCGGTCCTGCTGGATGCGCGGACCAATCACCCAGGCGGCGACGAACCCGGAAGTTCCCGCCGCGAGATGGATGACATAACCGCCGAGAAGTCCGCCGCACCGGCCGACGCCAACCAGCCGCCACCCCAGATGCTAAAGCAGCCGACCGTGTAGACGAAGGTCATCCACAACGGCACGAAGATGATCCAGGCCTTGAAGTTCATCCGCCCGATCAACGAGCCCGCGAGGATGATCACGGTGATCGCGGCGAAGACGAACTGGAAGAACACCAGCGTCGCCATCGGGAACGCAAAGGGCGGCATGCCCGCCGAGTCGCCCGAGGTCGAGATCGACGGAATGTTTGCCTGGCCGAGCAGAAAATCGGCGGATAGCGCCGGCCTCGGCTTGCCGATGAAGGCGAAAAAGTCGAACCACTGATCACCGAATGCCATGTTGTAGGCCCACAGCACCCACACCACCATGACGGCAGCGAAGGCATACATCGCCATGAAGGCCGAGTTGATCGCCCACTTCTTCTTGACGATGCCGCCGTACAAAACCACGAGCCCCGGGATGCTCTGCAGCCCGACAAATGTGGCGGCCGCCATTTGCCAGGCATTCGAACCGGTGTCTAACCATTTTGGTGATGCGACTAGCATTCTCCACCTCGTCGTGTTTAATCCCGACCCTTATGCCGAAGTCCCCCGCTGAGAGCCGGATTCGACAAACGCGCCGTTCAAAATCAGCGCGAGGCAAGATTCGTGCCTATTTGCCGGGCACCATGGGTTTAGGTGTGAGAGCACTGAAAATGTTGAATAAATTTTTTTTAGCTCGCGGGATGGGCGGATTGGCGGCGGGGCTGTTCGCGGCATTGGCGGGGGGCTTGCCACGCGTCGCCGACGGCCAGGCCGCGGCAGCGGGGCTAATGCATTTGACCTGCGTCAATACGGTGGGCGGTGCCAGCTTTTCTATCGTCGTCGATCTCGATCAAAAGCTTGTCGACGCGCTGCCGGCAACGGTGAGCGGCAACTGGATCACTTGGCACGATCCGAACCGCGGCTATCTCGACCTCGAGCGCTCGACCCTCAAATTGGATATCCGCAACGCCTCGAGCACCGGCGGCTACTTCCTCCATTATCTGTGCCGGCCAGAATAGGCGTCCCTGCGGCCATGCGATGAGACATCCGCACAATCAGTGGATCCGGGCTTCTGCGGGGCGCAAAAAATATACAGAATATATATATTGCCTAATTTTTAGGCATGAAATTGCTGCGTTCATATCCAAAGACTAAGATCATCAATATGGTGAAGGTCGACGCAGACCCGGAACCGACGGCCATGCCGACGGTTGACGCGGGCATCAAGGTCAGTGCCGGTTTTGCCTCGAAAACCGGGCCGCGCCACGACAACCAGGACTTCGCCGGCGCGCTGATGGGCTGGGAGCTCCCCGAGCCGCGGCAGGAGGTGGTCGCGGCGATCGCCGACGGCATCGGCGGCGCGAAAGGCGGGCGGATCGCCGCCGAGACCGCGGTGCGCGGTTTTCTCGACGGGTTTTGCGACCTGCCGGAGACGATGGAAGTGCAGCGCGCCGGGGCGCGCATCGTTAGTTCGCTGAACGCCTGGATCAATTCGATCGGCCGCCAGGACCCCAGCCTCACCGGGTTGGGATGCACTCTCACGGCGCTGGTGCTGCGCGGGCGCGTCGCGCACATTCTGCATGTCGGCGACACGCGGGCCTATCGCCTGAGCGGCGACCGGCTGACGTGCCTGACGACCGACCACGTGCACGAAGCAGGGCAGGGCCGGTCGCACGCGCTGCTGCGCGCGCTCGGGGTCGAGACCGAGGTGCGGCTCGACTATGCGACGCAGCCGGTGGCGCTGCACGACCGCTTCCTCCTCTGCAGCGATGGCGTGCACGGGTCGCTCAGCGAGCCGACCATCGCCGACATCCTGCGCGACCGGTCGGCCGCAGAAGACACCGCCAATGCGCTGGTTGCCGCCGCGCTCGAAGCGGAGAGCACCGATAATTGCACCGCGCTGGTGCTCGACGTGGTGGCGCTGCCGGCGGCGGGGTCGGCCGATGTCAGCACGGCGATCCAGAATCTGCCAGTGATTCCGGTGCCGACAGGCGGCGAATCGATCGACGGGTTTGTGCTGAAGGCGCTGCTCTCGGAAGGCCGCTATACAAGGCTGTTCGGCGCCGAAGACGAGGTCGAGGGCGGAGATGTCGTCATCAAATTCCCCAAGCCGCAACTCGCCGGCGTCGAGGCCTACCGCGCCGCCTTTATCCGTGAGGCCTGGGTCGGCGCGCGCATCCACAACCCGTCGATCGGCCGGGTCATCGAGCTGCCGCCGGGCCGCCAGACCTGTCTCTACACGGTCATGCCGTTCTATCAAGGCGAGCTCTTGGAGACGCGACTCGCGCACGCGCCGATACTGGGGCTCGAGGAGGGACGCAACATCGCGATCAGGCTGGCGCGCGCGGTGGCGGCGCTGCACCGCGCCGGCATCATCCACCGCGACATCAAGCCGGATAACGTAATCGTCGAAACCGGCGGGGCGCTGAAGCTGATCGATCTCGGCGTGGTGCGGGTGCCGGGGCTTGAGGAGTTTCCCGCCGAGAACATCCCCGGCACCGCCGCCTATATGGCGCCGGAGATGGCCGATGGCGAGGCGGGCAACGAGCAGACCGACATCTACGCGCTCGGGGTCACGATGTTCCGGGCCTTCACCGGCGAGTACCCTTACGCCAATGCCGACGCGATGAGCCCGCCGCGGCGCAGCCGGCCGCAGCGCTTCGGCGAGTTGCGGCCCGACCTGCCGGCCTGGGTCGAGGCAACCCTGGCGCGGGCGGTCGCGCTCGACCCGGCGCAGCGCTTCAACGACATGACGGAATTCGCCCAGGAGATGGAGGCGGGGCCGGCGCGTGCCGCCGCCGGGCTCGGCCGGCCGCGCACGCTTTACGAGCGCGCCCCCGTGCGGGTCTGGCAAGGCATCTCCGCGCTGTTGGCGCTGGCGCTGCTTGCCTCGCTGTTGCTGCACCGGCCGTAGCGCAAAAAGAAAAGGGCCGGGGGTGAACCCAGCCCTTTGGTTTGTCCGCGCCGAGGCGTCAGACGGAATAGTACATCTGGAACTCGATCGGGTGGGGGGTATGCTCGAAGGCATAAACCTCTTCCCAGCGCAGTTCGATGTAGCTTTCGATCTGATCGGCGGTGAACACATCGCCCTTCAGCAGGAAGGCGTGGTCGGCCGCCAGGGCACCGAGCGCTTCACGCAGCGAGCCGCAGACGGTCGGCACGTCCTTCAGCTCCTCGGGTGGCAGGTCGTAGAGGTTCTTGTCCATCGGCTCGCCGGGATGGATTTTGTTCTGGATGCCGTCGAGACCCGCCATCAGCATCGCGGCGAAGCCCAGGTATGGGTTGCAGGCCGGGTCCGGGAAGCGCACCTCGACCCGCTTCGCCTTCGGGCTCGAGACGATCGGGATGCGGCACGACGCGGAGCGGTTGCGCGCCGAGTAAGCGAGCAGCACCGGCGCCTCGAAGCCGGGGATGAGCCGCTTGTAGCTGTTGGTCGTCGGGTTGGTGAAGGCGTTGATCGCTTTCGCGTGCTTGATGATGCCGCCGATGTAGAAGAGCGCGGTCTCCGAGAGATCGGCATAGAGGTTGCCGGCGAAAAGCGGCCGCTCGCTTTTCCAGATCGACTGGTGGGTGTGCATCCCCGAGCCGTTATCGCCCTTGATCGGCTTTGGCATGAAGGTCGCAGTCTTGCCGTACTGGTTGGCGACGTTGTGCACGACGTATTTGTAAATCTGCATGCCGTCGGCGGTGGTGACGAGCGTGTCGAACTCGTTGCCGAGTTCGGCCTGGCTGGGTGCCACCTCGTGATGGTGCTTCTCGACCTTGAGGCCCATATCGGCCATCACCGAAAGCATCTCGGCGCGGATGTCCGATTGGCCGTCGACCGGCGGCACCGGGAAATAGCCGCCCTTGATCGGTGGACGATGGCCGGTATTGCCGTCCGGGAACTCCTTTGCCGAGACCCACGGCCCCTCATCGCTCTCGATGGTGTAGGAGGCGGTGTTCATCGTCGATTCGTAGCGCACGTCGTCAAAGATGAAGAACTCGGCCTCCGGCCCGAAATAGGCGGTGTCGCCGATGCCGGAGGAGATCAGATACTGTTCGGCCTTCTTCGCGGTCGAGCGCGGGTCGCGCGCATAGGGCTGACCGGTCAAGGGCTCATGCACGTCGCAGAAGATGATGAGCTGCGGCTGCGCGGCGAAGGGGTCCATGACCGCGGTCGCGCAATCGGGCATCAGCAGCATGTCCGACTCGTTGATCGCCTTCCACCCGGCGATCGAGGAGCCGTCGAACATCACCCCGCCGGCGAGGAAATCCGGCGTGATGGTGCGCACGTGATGCGCCAGATGCTGCCACTTGCCGCGCGGGTCGGTGAAGCGGAAGTCGACGTATTTGACTTCGTTCTCCTTGATCAGACCCATGACCTTGTCGATCTCGCCTGCCATTTTGTCGTTCCTGTTGGCTGTGGAGGGATAAGAAAAAAATAAGAGTTTTTGCTTCTAGCAACCCCGGTGCCAGCCGGCATTTAGCCCCGGGTCTAGCGGGTCAGATCGCGCAAATCAGATAGCGTCCGCGCCGCGTTCGCCGGTGCGGATGCGAATCGCCTCCTCGATGCTCGATATGAAGATCTTGCCGTCGCCGATGCGCCCGGTATGGGCGGATTGCTGGATCGCCTCGACCGCGCGCTCGACCATGGAATCCTCCATGACGACCTCGATCTTCACTTTGGGCAGGAAGTCGACGACGTACTCGGCGCCGCGATAGAGCTCGGTATGGCCCTTCTGCCGCCCGAAACCCTTGGCCTCGACGACGGTGATGCCCTTGATGCCGACCTCGTGCAAAGCCTCCTTCACCTCGTCGAGCTTGAACGGCTTGATGATCGCCTCGATTTTCTTCATCGCAACCCACCTCCCCACGCCCAGTCTGCCCGGTTGTCTCGGTGAGCCTGAGCATAACCCATGCCAGCGTTCGGCGCCCTGTTATGGATGACAGGTCGGCCCGATGCAGACCGCGGATGCACTTATCCGGCAGGATGCCCAAACCTTAGGCAGATGCAAGGGTCATCAAGTGCGGCGCCGCATCCGCGGCGCCGCAAGCTCACGCGGAGGCCTGAGCGCACTTGTTAGGCGCCGGGCAGGTTGCCGAGGAAGCGGCGGATGCGCTCGACGGCCTCTTGCAGCTTTTCCAGGCTGTTGGCATAGGAAATCCGGATGTAGTCCTCGCCGAAGGCGCCAAAGCTGGTGCCGGCGATCGTGGCGACGCCGACCTGGTCGAGGAGCGCGGTCTGCAGCGCCTTGGCGTCGAAGCCGGTGCCGGCGACGTTGGGGAAGGTATAGAACGCGCCGCCCGGGTTGACGCAGCGTATGCCGGGCAACGAATTGAGCGCCCGCACGATGTATTCACGGCGCTCGGCAAAGGCGCGCACCATGCGCAGGACGGGCTCGCGCGGGCCCTTCAAGGCGGCGATGCCGGCGAACTGCGTCGCGGCGTTGACGCAGGAATGGCAGTTGATCGCCAGCCGCTCGGCGTGCGGGAAGAGCTCTTTCGGCCACACACCGTAGCCGAGCCGCCAGCCGGTCATCGCATAGGTCTTGCTCCAGCCGTCGAGGAGGATCACCCGGTCGCGAATCTCGGGGTAGCGCAGCAGGCTCCAGTGCTCGCTGCCGTCGTAGAGGATCTCACCGTAGATCTCGTCACTCATGATCGCGACCTGGGGGTGGTCGCTGAGGCCCTTCACGAGCTTGTCGAGCTCCGCCTTGGGCACGACGCCGCCGGTGGGATTGGCCGGGCTGTTGATGATGATGAGCCGGGTCTTCGGCGTCAGCTTCGCCAGCACCTCGTCGGCGCTGAACGAGAAGCCGGCGCTCTCGTAAAGCGGCATCGGCACCGGCGTCGCGCCGGAAAAGCGGATGACGCTCTCGTAGATCGGGAAGCCGGGGTTGGGGTACATGATCTCCACACCCGGCTCGCCGAAGATCATGATCGCGAAGAACATCGTGACCTTGCCGCCCGGCACGATCAGCACATCGTCGGGCGAAACCTCGACCTGATGGCGGCGCCATAAATCGGCGGCGACCGCTTCGCGCAGCGGCGGGATGCCGTTGGCCGGGGTATAGCCGTGATGCCCGTCGGCGAGCGCCTTGCGGCCGGCCTCGACGATATGATCGGGCGTCGCGAAATCGGGCTGGCCGATGCCGAGATTGATGATCGACTTGCCCTGCGCGGCGAGCGCGTTGGCGCGGGCTAGCACCTCGAACGCGGTCTCGGTGCCGAGCGTGTTCATGCGATCGGCGATCTGCAGCATCAGGCGTCCTCCAGTTTGGGGCGCCGTTTTACGCCTGTTGCGCTTTTGTGGCGATGAAGAAGAGGCGCGGGTAGGGGAGCAATATCTTGCCGTCGGCTTGCGGCTTGTATTCTTGCGTGAGGAGCGCGGCGTAGCGGTCGAGAAAGCGCGGTCGCTCGGTCGCGGTGAGGCGCGCGAGAAACGGCCGCAGCCCAGTGCCGTGCAGCCAGGCGATGATCGCCTCGATGCCGTCCATGATCTGGATGTAGTTGGTCTCCCAGATCGTGAAGGCGGCGGCGCGCGGCGCCAGCAGGTCGTAATAAAATTCGGGCGATTTGACCGGCGAGGGCTCGCGCACGCCTTGGAGCCGATCGTGCCAGTCGCCCTCGGCGGCGACCTGGCGCATCAGCCGGTGCGTCGCGAAATCGTGGTTTCGCGGCATCTGCGCCGCGAGCACGCCACCCGGCGCGACCTGGTCGAAAAGATGCGGCACCAGCCGGTCGTGGCCGCCGACCCATTGCAGCGAGGCATTGGCGAAGACGACGTCGCAAGGCTGGGCGGCGGTCCATGTCGCGATGTCGCCTACGGCGAATTCGATGCCGGGATGGTCGCGCCGCGCGGCGGCGAGCAGTTCTTCCGACGAATCGATACCGGTGAGAGCCGCGTCGGGCCAGCGCGCCTTTAAGGGCGCGGTGCTGTTGCCGGGGCCGCAGCCGAGATCGACCACACGCCGTGCCGCCGGCAATTCGATCCGCGCCAGCAGATCGATCGCCGGCAAGGTGCGAGCATCGGAAAAGCGCAGGTACTGGGTCGCATCCCACTCGTGCGCCATCATTCCGCCCGCTATTGTCGCGCCATCGATCCACCAACATGGCACCGCCCAGAGCGCGATGCCACCTCGGTAAGGGAGCGAGACGATGCAGAACACCAAGGGGAAAAAGGTCGCGGTGGTGATTGGCGCGACCTCGAAATGGCAGGCCGACGGCCGCATGACCAACATGCTGCACGGCCACAATATCGACCCCAATGTCGTGCCGGTCGGCGTGCAATGGGGCGTCGGCGGCGCGGTCGCGCAGAAATTCGCCGCCGAGGGATTTTTCACCGTGGTGACGACGCGCACCGAAAGCAATGCGTCGGGCCTCGCGGCGGCGATCCGCGACCAGGGCGGGGATGCGATGATCGTCGAGCTCGATCTGAGCTCGGAGGACTCGGTCGCGAGCGCGTTCAAGACCATCCGCGCCGAGGCCGGTGAGCCGGAGGCGGTGATCTACAACGCCGGCTATCTCGACGGCCGCGAGCTGCCCGCCGACAAGGAGCTGCTCGAATACGTGCCGATCCGCATCCTCGACACCGCGATCCATGTCGCGATCCGCGGGCCGTTTCTCGTGGCGCAAGAGGTGCTGCCGGCGATGCGCAAAAAGGGCGAGGGCTCGTTCTTCTTCTCGAACAATTCGAGTTCGCTGCGTGGTCGGAAGCGCTATACCGGCCAGTCGCTCTATTACCCGCGCGTCATGATGCGCACCTTGGCGCAGGTGCTGACCGAGGAATATTCCGAATTCGGCGTCCACGTCGCGAATGTCGTCATCGACGGCACGATCGATTCGCCGGGCACCCGCGCGCTGCCGCGCAACGCCAACCGCGGCGCCGAGATCATCAACCCGACCAAGATCGCCGAGGCGTTCTGGTACCTGCACACGCAGGACCGCTCATGCTGGAGCCACGAAATCCAGCTGACGCCGTACCCGGTGAAGCCAAGCTATTGACGATCCTTCGGCGAGGCTGGGGCCCGCTCGATCGGCGGATCTAGTCGGGCGGCTGGCACGGACCTTCCGCTCGTCGGCCGCGGAACGCCGCGCCGCAATTGAGGCAGCGCATGCTTTCGGCGGCGACACCCGAGGGCTGCGGCCAGACATGCGGGCGAAGCGCCGCCTCCCGGCGCTCGGCGCCGCCGGTGCGCTCCAACCAATAGCCGGCCTCGAGCCGGTCGGCGATCTGCTCGGCAAGTTCGACGCAACCACGGTCGGCGTGCTGGTCGACCGTCGTTGCGATCAACCGCACCAGGCTTGAATGATCGTTTCGGGTCATCGCGCGATCCTTCCGCACCGACCGGCAAAGACCGCAAATGCGCCGATCAAGCGTTGCAAGGACGTTAAATAAAAAGGACGGGCGATCCCCCATCGCCCGCCCTCCGTAGGCGCAAGATGCCGAATTTCCATGGGCGGCCGATCTGCGCGATGTGAGCCTAGCGCCGCGCGTCGGCAAAGCTACGGCATTGTGACGCGGCCCGGCCTTATCCCCCGGAAACTGCACTTATCCCGAACCTGCCCACAGATCGGTGCACAAGACGCCCCTCGTCAGCCTTGCCGGAACTCGGTTGCCCCGCGCCGACCGCGGGGCAGGCAGGCGGATTTATGGGGCGCCGCCGTCCTCCGCGCCCGGCGGCCGCTGCAATTCCTGCAGGACGAGCGCAGCCAGGTCCTCGAGCAGGCGAATTTTTTCGGGGCCGAGATCGCGCGGGCGCGTGTCGACCAGGCACAGCGTGCCGATCGCGGCGCCATCGTCGAGCACGAGCGGGCATCCGGCGTAAAAGCGGATCCGCGGGTCGTTGATGACCGCCGGGTGATCCGCGAAGCGCTCGTCGAGCAGGGCGTCCGGCACGACCATCACATCGCGCTCCAAAATGGCGTGTGCGCAAAAGGATATGTCGCGCTCGGTTTCGCGGACCTCGAGGCCGCAGGCCGATTTGAACCATTGCCGGCTCTCGTCGACCAGCGTGACCATGGCGATCGGCACTTCGAACGTCGCCGAGGCGATCCGCGTCAACCGGTCGAATCGGTCTTCCGGCGGTGTGTCGAGGATCGACAAATTTCGCAGCGCGGTCAGCCGCTGCGCTTCATCGGCGGGTATCGGCGGCTGCGCCCAATGGCACGTCATCCGCATCAGCCAGGCGCGCATGCGGGTACGCGCGTAGATTTCCGAGAACGGCTTCAGCAGCCAATCGGTAACGCCGGCGGCGGCGCCAGGACCGATCTCCTCCTGCGCGGCGGTGATGATGATGGGGACCCCGGCCAAGGCGGGATCGTGCAGGCCGCGCAGCTCGCGGCATGCGGCAAGCCCGTCGCCCGGTAAATAGCGCTCGAGGATGATCAGCGAGGGACTCTCGAGGCGCGCCGCCTCGATCGCCGCGGCCTTGCTGATCGCGTGCCGGACCCGAATGCCATCGGCGTGCAGCGCTCGCCAGAACTCGTTGTAGAGCTCGCTATCGGCCACGCCGAGCAACACTGTCTGCTCGGCCAGTCGTGGGGGGGCGGCGATTTCAGCGGCCGGCGCGCCGGTTTGATGGTGCGATGTGTGATCCGGGCCCGGCACTATGTCCACGACCTGCCCCTCGGCGGCGGCGAAGATCTTGAGCGACCCGTCGGTCGCGAGCGCAGCGACCTCACGGTCTATCGTGTCGTCGTCGCGGCTCGGGTCGTGGTGGGTGAAGGCGACGGCCCTGACGCCCGCGAGCCTGGCGATGGTCGCGACGCTTTCGAGGGTGCTGTGGCCCCAACCGAGCTTCGCCTCGTATTCCGCGGCGCGGTACTGGGCGTCGTGGATCAAGAGATCGACGCCCGAGACGAAGGCGACGTGCTCGTGGTCCTGGTCGCCGATCTCGCTTGACCCATAGGCGAGCGTGCGCGAATGGGGCTCGTGGTCACAGCAATAAGCGATCGCCACGTCATCCGCCTCGAGGCGGTAGCCGAGCGTCAGAGCCGGGTGGTTGAGGTAGCGCGACGTGATCTCGATGTCGCCGGCCCTGAACGCACCCTCGGTGAGGTCGTGATAGCGGATCGTCGCGCCGAGCTGGGCGAGATCCACCGGGAAGTAGGTGTGCTGCATCTGGCCGGCGAGCATCTCGCGCACCGACTGCAAAAAGCCGTGCGGGGCGAAGACGTCCCATTCGTTTCCTGGGACGAACAGCGGCGCGAAGAACGGCAGACCCTGGATATGGTCCCAATGCGTGTGGCTGATCAGCAGATGACCGCGCACCGGGGTGCCGCGCCGCATCAGATCGGCGCCAAGCGCCAGCGCGCCAGTTCCACAATCGAGCACGACGAGCGTCCCGCCGGCGGAGCGAACCTCGACGCAGGAAGTATTGCCGCCATAGCGGATCGTGGAGGGGCCAGGCTTGGCTATCGAACCTCGCGTGCCCCAGAACCGAACTTGCATCCTGCCCTCTTGGCGAAGCCATTTTGCGACTGAGCCTAGCCCGCCCTTAAATACTGCACGGCCTCGTCGCGTTGGAAGAGGTAGAGGAGGGTGCGCAGCGCCTGGCCGCGCTCGGTTTCGAGCCCGGGGTCGCGGGTCAGTACGAGGCGCGCGTCGTCATGGGCGACGGCGATCAACGGCTCGTGCGCCGCGAGGTCGGCAAGGCGCAGCGCCGGAAGGCCCGATTGTCTGGTGCCGAGCACTTCGCCGCCGCCTCTGAGACGCAGGTCTTCCTCGGCGATGCGGAAGCCGTCCTCGGTCTCGCGCAGGATCGAGATGCGCTCGCGCGCGACTTGCCCTAGCGGCGCCTGGTAGAGCAGGAGGCAGGTCGAGGCCTCGCTGCCGCGGCCGATCCGGCCGCGCAGCTGGTGCAGCTGCGCGAGGCCAAAGCGCTCGGCGTGCTCGACGACCATGATCGTCGCCCGCGGCACATCGATCCCCACCTCGATCACCGTGGTGGCGACGAGAAGGTCGCTGCCGTCACCGGCGAAATCGGCCATCGCGCGGTCTTTTTCGGCCGCCTTCATTCGACCATGCACGAGGCCGGCTCGGCCGCGAAAGGCGGGCATCGCCGCGAGGATGCGGTAGCGTTCCTGCGCCGCGGCGAGGTCGGTGTCCTCGCTCTCCTCGACCATCGGGCAAATCCAGTAGGCCTTCGCGCCGCGGTTGAGCGCGCGGGCCACCGCCCCGATCACGTCGTCGAGGCGCTCCAAGGGCATCGCGCGGGTATCGATCTTCTGCCGGCCGGGCGGCTTTTCGATGAGGCGCGAGGTGTCGAGATCGCCATAGGCCGTCATCATCAGGGTGCGCGGGATCGGCGTCGCGCTCATCAGAAGCGTGTCGCAATTGTCGCCCTTTTCCGCGAGCGCGAGGCGCTGCTCGACCCCGAAACGATGCTGCTCGTCGATGACGGCGAGCGCGAGGTCGCGGAACGCGACATCGGCGGTCAGCAGCGCGTGGGTGCCGATGACGATCGGGATGAGCCCCGAGGCGAGGCCGGCGATGAGCGCGTCGCGCGGCCGGCCTTTTTCGCGGCCGGTCAACAACGCGACCTCGATCCCGGCCGGCGCCGCGAGGCGCTGCAGGGTCGCGTGGTGCTGGCGGGCGAGCACCTCGGTCGGCGCCATCAGCGCTGCCTGCGCCCCGCTTTCGACCGCGATTAGCATCGCCAAAAGCGCGACGACGGTCTTGCCGCTGCCGACATCGCCCTGCAGCAGCCGCATCATCTGCTGCGGCGCCTTCATGTCGCCGGCGATCTCGGCGATTGCCAGGCGCTGCGATTGGGTGAGGGCGAAGCCAAACCCGGCCTCGACCTTCTGCGCCAGCGCGCCGGTGCCTTCGATCGCGCGGCCGCGCCGGCGCTGGCGCCGCGCGCGCACCAGCGCCACGGCGAGCTGGCTGGCGAAAATTTCGTCATAGGCGAGGCGCTCGCGTGCCCGGGTCGCGGGTGACAGGTCGGCGCTGCCGGCCGGGGCGTGGACCGCGGCGACCGCATCGCTCCAGCTCGGCCACTGACGCTGC
>DATHCK010000081.1:0-13297 GCA_035319545.1 Allostellaceae bacterium
CGCCGGACGACGTGAAGAAAAAACTCCGTGCGCTCGCCCGCGCGGCCGGCCGCGGCGCGACGGTGCTGCCGCTCTCCGGGGTCAGTGGCGAGGGCGTGCCGGCAGTCATCGGCGCCCTGTTGCAGGCGATCGAGGCCGCGCGGGGCGACGCGCTTGTCCCAGAATTCGCCGGCGCGTAATGGACGCCGTGACGCTCGCCCCCACCGCCGCCGCGGCGCTCGCCGGCGCCAAGCGGCTCGTCGTCAAGATCGGCTCGGCGCTGCTCGTCGACGATGGCGGGCTGGTGCGTCACGCCTGGCTCAACGCTCTCGTCGACGACATCGTGCGCTGCCGGGTGCGCGGCCAGGAGGTCATCATCGTCTCGTCGGGCGCGATCGCGGTAGGCCGCCGCCATTTGGGGCTCGCCGGGCGCGCCTTGCGGCTCGAAGAGAAGCAGGCCGCGGCAGCGACCGGGCAAATCCGCCTCGCGCACGCCTATCAGGAAGCACTCGGGCGGCACGGCATCACCGTCGCGCAAATTCTGCTGACCCCCGACGATACCGAGGCGCGCCAGCGCCACCTCAACGCCCGCGCCACGTTCGAGCAGCTGCTGGAGCTGGGCGCGGTGCCGGTGGTCAACGAGAACGACACGATCGCCACCGCCGAAATCCGCTTCGGCGACAACGACCGGCTCGCCGCGCGCGTCGCGCAGATGACCAGCGCCGACATGCTGGTGCTGCTTTCCGACATTGACGGTCTCTACAGCGCCGACCCGAGGCATGACCCGACCGCGCGCCATATCCCGCTGGTGAGCGAGATCACCGCCGAGATCGAGGCGATGGCTGGTTCGGCGCCGCCGGGCTACAGCTCGGGCGGCATGGTCACCAAGCTCGCGGCGGCGCGCATCGCGATGGGCGCCGGCTGCCACATGATCATTGCCCAGGGCCGGCCGCGCTCGCACGGGCCGCTGGCGGCAATCGAGGCAGGCGCCAAGGCGAGCCTCTTCCTGCCGCGCGCCGAGCCGCGCTCGGCGCGCAAGGCGTGGATCGCCGGCGCGGTCAACCCCGCCGGAGCGGTCATTGTCGATGATGGCGCGGCACGCGCGCTGCGCCAGGGCAAGAGCCTGCTCCCCGCCGGGGTCGTCGCGATCGAGGGAAGCTTCGAGCGCGGTGACTGCGTCGTCGTCCGCACCCGCGCCGGGAATGAAGCGGGGCGCGGGCTTTCCGCCTATGCCAGCGGCGATATCCAGCGCATCGCCGGGCACAAGAGCGGTGAAATCGCAACCATCCTCGGCTATCGTGGCCGCGATGAGATCATCCACCGCGACGACCTCGTGCTGACCGAGACGCCCGGCGAAACGCAATGAACGACGCCACGCCCCTGGAAAAGCCCACCGCGCTCGCCGCGACGATGGCCGAGCTCGGCCGCAAGGCGCGCGAAGCCGCGGCGCAACTCGCGTTGGCGTCGTCCGAGGCGAAAGTTGCGGCGTTGCGAGCCGCTGCCGCCGCCGTGCGCGGCCGGCAAAACGAAATCCTCGCCGCCAACGAGGAGGATATCGCGGCCGCAAAGGCGAACGGCATTCGCGGCGCGCTGCTTGACCGCCTCGCGCTCGATCCGAACCGGCTCGAAGGTGTCGCCAAGGGCCTCGAGGACATCGCCGCGCTACCCGATCCGATCGGCAAGGTGCTGGCCCATTGGACACGGCCGAACGGCCTCGATATCTCGCGGGTCGCGGTGCCGCTCGGCGTCGTCGGCATCATTTACGAGAGCCGGCCCAACGTGACCGCCGACGCGGGAGCGATCGCGCTCAAATCAGGCAACGCGGCGATCCTGCGCGGCGGCTCGGAGAGTTTTCATTCGTCGCGCGCGCTGGTCGCGGCGCTGCAGGGCGGGTTGCGCGCCGGGGGCCTCCCTGAGGCGGCGATCCAGCTCGTCCCGACCCGCGATCGCGACGCCGTCGGCTACATGCTGGGGATGAGCGGGGTCATCGACATCATCGTGCCGCGCGGTGGCGCCTCGCTCATCGAGCGCGTGCAGCGCGAGAGCCGCATCCCGGTCATCGCCCATCTCGAAGGGCTCTGCCACACCTATATCGACGGCGCCGCCGACCCGGAGAAGGCGCGCGCGATCGTGCTCAACGCCAAGATGCGGCGCGTGTCGATCTGCGGCGCGACCGAGACGCTGCTCGTCGACCGCAAAGCCAAAGCAATGCTGCCGCCGATCCTCGCCGCCCTGCGCCAAGCCGGGTGCGAACTGCGCGGCGACGCCGAGGTGCAAGCACTCGGAAATGAGATCGGCGCGGCCACCGAAGAGGCCACGGAAGAAGACTGGCGCACCGAATATCTCGACGCGATCCTCGCCGTGCGCATGGTCGACGGCGTTGCCGGCGCGATCGATCACATCGAACGCTACGGCTCGCATCACACCGACGCCATCGTCACCGAGGACGAGGCCGTCGCCGAACGTTTCTTGCGCGAGGTCGACAGCGCGATCGTGCTGGTCAATGCCTCGACCCAATTCGCCGATGGCGGCGAATTTGGCATGGGCGCGGAGCTCGGCATCTCGACCCAGCGCCTGCCGCCGCGCGGGCCGGTCGGCGCCGCCGAACTGACGACCTACAAATATATCGTGCGCGGCAACGGTCAGGTGCGCCCCTGAATCCAACAACCAGCACGCTCTACGGTCGGCCGCGTCGCCGCATCGGCCTCTTGGGCGGGTCGTTCAACCCGGCGCATGGCGGGCATCTGCACATCAGTTTGTTGGCGCTGCAGCGCCTCGATCTCGATGCGGTGTGGTGGCTCGTCTCGCCGCAGAACCCGCTGAAGCCGGTGAAGGGGATGGCGCCGTTCGCGAAGCGGCTCGCCAGCGCCGAAGCGCTCGCCAAGGGCCATCCGCGCATCACGGTGAGCGCGATCGAGGCCGCGCTCGGCACCAGCTACACGGCGGATACGATCGCCGCGTTGCATCGGCGCTTTCCGCACAGCCAGTTTGTCTGGCTGATGGGTGGCGACAATCTCGCGCAGCTGCCGCGCTGGAAACGCTGGGTCGAGCTGATGGAAGGCGTGCCGGTCGCGGTCTTCGACCGCCCGCAGACCTCGCAGAGGGCGCTGGCCGGCAAGGCAGCGCAGCGTTTCGCGCGCTGCCGCGTCCCGGTCGAGGCGGCGCGGCTTTTGGTGGAGATGGAAGCGCCGGCCTGGACGTTCTTCCATACGAGGCTCGATCCGCGCTCGGCGACCGAGATACGCAAGCGTCAGGTCACGCGCGCCCGCCGGGCCGCAGCGGCACCCAGGGAGAACACCACGGTCACCGCTCTGCCCGCGCGTCGCCGTCGCAAGACGCAGGCTCTAAGCCCGCCCGCGCTGTTGACGACGATCCTTTCAAGCCTGGAAGACGGCAAGGCCGAGGAAATCGTGACCATCGATCTCGCCGGCAAGACCGATATCGCCGACTACATGGTGATCGCCAGCGGCCGGTCGGCGCGCCAGGTGACGTCGCTCACCGATCATCTCCTCGAGGCGCTGCCGAAGCGCTGCCGCTCCTCGGTCGAAGGGAAGACCCAAGGCGATTGGGTGCTGATCGATGCCGGGGACGTGATCGTCCATCTGTTCCGGCCAGAAATCCGCGCGCACTACAATCTTGAAAAGATGTGGGGCGCGACAGTGCCGAGCGTCGAAGCGGCGCGGCAATAATCATGATCCGCTTGCGCGGATACGGCGCCATCCCGAAGGCGGGGCGGATGCCCCGCCGCACTTGATGGATCGCTGCGATCCGCATCGTCATCCTCGCTATCGGCAAACAGCGACGCGGCGCGCTCGGCGACCTGCAAGCGCTTTACGCCGGTCGGCTCAACCCGCCGCCGGCGATCATCGAGCTCGAAGAAAAACGCAAGCTGCCGCCGGCGCGGCTCCGGGCGCACGAGGCCGAGCTGATCCTCGCCGCGCTGCCGCAAGGCGCGCGTCTCGTCGCGCTCGACGAGCGCGGGCAGGGCTGGTCGAGCCGCGAGCTGGCAGAACGGCTCGGGCAATGGCGTGACCAGGGCGCCGCGACGCTGGCTTTCGCGATCGGCGGCGCCGAAGGCCTCGGCCGCGCGGTCATCGAGCGCGCCGACGCGGTGCTGTCGCTGGGCGCGATGACCTGGCCGCATCTCTTGGTGCGCGGGATGCTGTTGGAACAGCTTTACCGCGCGCAGCAGATTCTCGCCGGGCACCCCTACCACCGGGACTGACCCGGCCGTCGCGCCCAAGCGCAGCCTATCGCGCCGCTGCCTGTTTCGCGTATATATCGCCCGCCACTGCTTGGGTTTTCGCGACGATGAGCACCCATCCCCGCCCGGTCGTGTTGTGCATTCTCGATGGCTGGGGCAAGCGGTCGAACGCCGACGACAACGCCATCACCCGCGCCAAGACACCGGTGTGGCATCGGCTGATGGCGCGCTGGCCGCACTCGCATCTCGAAGCGAGTGAACATTATGTCGGGCTGCCCGACGGGCAGATGGGCAATTCCGAGGTCGGCCACACCAATCTCGGCGCCGGCCGGGTCGTCATGCAGGATCTGCCGCGCATCGATCAGGCGATCAAGTCGGGCGAGCTGGCGAAAATGCCCGCGCTCACCGAGTTCATCGGCAAGGTCAAGAAGGCCGGCGGCACTGCGCATGTCTTCGGGCTGCTGTCGCCGGGCGGGGTGCATTCGCACCAGGGTCAGATCGCGGCTCTCGCCCGCATCGTCGCCGAGGCCGGGGTCAAGGTCGCCGTGCATGCCGTGCTCGACGGCCGCGACACGCCGCCCAAATCGGCCAAGGGCTATCTCAAGCAATTTGCCGCCGACACCAAGGATGCCGACGCGACGGTCGCCACTGTCTCGGGGCGTTATTACGCGATGGATCGCGACAAGCGCTGGGACCGGGTCGAAAAAGCATGTGACGTGCTGACCCAGGGCAAGGGCGAGAGCGCTGAAGACCCGATCGCCGCGATTGATGCCGCTTACAAGCGCGGCGAAACCGACGAGTTCGTGCTGCCGACTGCGATCGCCGGCTTCAAAGGCATGCAAGACGACGACGGGTTGCTGCTCGCCAATTTCCGCGCCGATCGGATCAGGGAAATCGCGGCCACGCTGCTCGATCCCAAATTCGATGGCTTTAAGCGCGGCAAGACGGTCAAATTTTCCGCCGCGCTTGGCCTCGTCGAGTATTCCGAGGAACTCAACCGCTCTCTCGAAACGCTGTTTCCGCCGGCCGACCTCAGCGACACCTTCGGCGAGGTCGTCTCGCACGCGGGGATGACCCAGCTGCGCATCGCCGAGACCGAGAAATACGCGCACGTCACCTTCTTCTTCAACGGCGGGCGGGAGACCGTCTTTCCCGGCGAGGAGCGCATCCTGGTCCCCTCACCCAAGGTCGCGACCTACGACAAGCAGCCGCAAATGTCGGCGCCGGAGGTGACCGACAAGGTCGTCGCGGCGATCGAGACCGGCAAGTTCGACGTCGTCGTGCTCAACTACGCCAATACCGACATGGTCGGGCATACCGGGATCATCGACGCGGCGATGCATGCGGTCGAGACGGTCGATCAGTGCCTTGGCCGGCTCGCCGAGGCCGTCGAAAAAGCGGGCGGCACGCTCGTGATCACCGCCGATCACGGCAACGCCGAGATGATGCGCGATCCCCGGACCGGCGAGCCGCACACGGCGCATACGCTGAACCCGGTGCCGTTTATCGTCGTCAACCCGCCGGCCGCGATCCGCCGGGTCGCGGATGGCAGGCTCGCCGATGTCGCGCCGACCTTGTTGGCGCTGCTCGGGCTACCTCAGCCCGCGGCGATGACAGGCCATTCGCTGCTCGGCGACGATGCGCGGATGCGCGCCGCCGACTGACCTAACGGCCGTGTTCTGGCGGCGCGGGCGCGGGCCCGCTTACCTCGTCGCCTTGCTCACGCTCTGCGGCTTTGCCTTGCCGCTTGTCGCGGCGCCGCCCGCGCCGGTCGACAGCGAGGTCGGCCAGCTCGACGCGCTTCGCCAGCAATGCATCGGCACGGCGCTGGCGACGCAGCAGCGCGAGCAATCGGTCGGCACGCTTGATATGGCAATCCACGCAATGCAGGCCGGCACCGAGGCGAAGACCCGCGAGATCGCAACGAGCCGCGCGGAGGAGGAGGCGCTGCTGGGCGCGCTCGAACGTTTCGTGCGGGCGCCGCCGGAGACGCTGGCGCTAGCGCCCGAAAATCCAATCGACCGGCTGCGCAGCGCGATCCTCATTGCCGCCGCCGTGCCGGCGCTATCGGCTCGGGCGCGTGTCCTCACCGGCCAACTGGAGGCATTGGAAAAGATACGCGGCCAGATCGACGCCCGGCGCAAGGACATCGACGAGGCGCGCGACGCGCTCGCCAAGGACCGCATTACACTGGCGCAGGCTGTCGTGCGGCGGAATGCGCTCATCGGCGAGATGCTGCATGACGACGGGAAACAGGCGGCTGCGGTCGACGACCAGGCGAGCGATCTCATCGACCTCATCAAGAAAGCCGATGCGGCCAGCGACCGGCGCGACAAGGAGCTGCTCGCTCGCCTCAAGCTGCTCGCCGTGGCAGCGAAAAAGCCGCCGCCCAACCCGACCGATCCGACCAAGCCCAAGGCGATGCGCTCATTGGACGCGCCGCATACTCAGATGGTGTGGCCGATCTTGGGCGAGCTGGTCCATCGTTTTGGCGAGTCCGGTCTGAATGGCGGACCCGATCAAGGCCTTACTCTGCGGGGGGTGGCCGGTGGCGTCGTCGTCACGCCGTTTGATGGCAGGGTCGATTATATCGGCCAGTTCCAGGATTACGGGCTGATCTTGATCATTCGCCATGGCGCCGGATATCATTCGCTACTGGCGGGATTGGGCCATGCCGACGTGACGACCGGCCAATGGCTTCTGGCAGGCGAGCCTGTGGGCAGCCTCCCCGATGCCGATGACAAGGGAACCGGTAAGACGGTTTATTTCGAACTGCGCCGTGACGAGCGTCCGGTCGATCCCGAGCCACGGCTGGAAAGTCGCGATCAGAAGAGCGAAGACACTAGGGTGCGCGAATGAAGAGACTGGGCCTGATCGCGGCGCTTGCCGGCGCGCTTTTGATACTGCCGCTGCGGCAGGACATCGGCGCCGCGGCAACGAGCACATCGTCCACCACCAACACGGCCGAGACCTATAAAGAGCTCAACCTGTTCGGTGACGTGTTCGAAAAGGTGCGCAGCGAATATGTCGACGATGTCAGCGACGACACGCTGATCGAAGGCGCGATCAACGGCATGCTGACCTCGCTCGATCCGCATTCCAACTATCTGAACGCCAAGAATTTCAGCGACATGAAGGTCCAGACCCGCGGCGAATTCGGCGGGCTCGGGATCGAGGTGTCGATGGAGAACGGGCTCATCAAGGTGGTGTCGCCGATCGACGACACGCCGGCGGCGCGCGCCGGATTGAAGCCAGGCGACCTCATCACCCAGCTCGACGGCGCTCCAGTGCAGGGCATGACCCTCCCCGAGGCGGTGGAAAAGATGCGCGGGCCGGTCAACAGCGAGATCACGCTGCGCATTCGGCGCGCCGGCA
Organism: Allostellaceae bacterium; assembly: GCA_035319545.1. Lineage (GTDB taxonomy): Bacteria > Pseudomonadota > Alphaproteobacteria > ATCC43930 > CGMCC-115725 > DATARH01. The sequence goes on from DATHCK010000081.1 coordinate 7,559, forward strand.
AGGACCCGTTCGACGTCAAGCTGGTGCGCGCGACGATCAAAATCCAATCGGTTCGCTCGCATCTCGAAGACGGCAATATCGGCTACATCCGCATCACCAGCTTTAACGAGCAGACCGATGTCGGGCTCGAGAACGCGATGAAGAGCCTGAAGCAACAGGCGAGCAACAAGCTTGTCGGCATTGTGCTCGACCTGCGCAACAACCCCGGCGGGCTCCTCGATCAGGCCGTCGCCGTATCGGACGCGTTCCTCGACAAGGGTGAGATCGTCTCGACCCGCGGACGGCGGCCCGATGATGCTCAGCGCTACAACGCGCATCCCGGCGACATTACCGGTGGCTTGCCGGCGGTCGTGCTGATCAACAGCGGGTCGGCCTCGGCCTCCGAGATCGTCGCCGGCGCGCTGAAGGACCATCACCGCGCGATCCTGATGGGCACGCGGTCGTTCGGCAAAGGCTCGGTGCAGACGATCATTCCGCTGCCGGGCCACGGAGCGATGCGGCTGACGACGGCGCGCTATTACACGCCGTCCGGCCGCTCGATCCAGGCAAAGGGCATCGAACCCGACATCGTTGTCGAGGCCGCCAAGATCGAGCATCCAGCCAATGACGCCGATGCGGTCGCCAAAAAGACCGATGACGCGAAGCGCGATCCCGACAACCCGGAGGATCAGGCCACGGTCGATCCGACCGTGATCGGCACGCCCGACGACTATCAGCTGGCGCGCGCGGTCGACATGCTGCGAGGGATCGCGCTCTTCGGCAAACAGGCCGAAAACTGAGCTCCGACACGGCCTCCGGCCAACCGAGCGCGTATCGCCCGGGTGTCGGGATCGTCCTCGTCAACCGCGAGGGCAAGGTCTTTGTCGGCCGGCGCATCGACATGCCACCGGGCCTCTCCGCCTGGCAGATGCCACAGGGTGGGATCGACCCCGGCGAGACGCCGGCGCAGGCGGCGCTGCGCGAACTTTATGAAGAGACCGGCACCGACAAAGGCGTGATCATCGCCGAAACGCGCGACTGGCTCTCCTACGACCTGCCGGCGCCGATCGCCGGCACGCTATGGCGCGGCCGCTACCGCGGGCAGCGGCAGAAATGGTTTCTGATCCGGTTTGAGGGTCACGACAGCGATATCGACCTCGATCGCCACCACGCCGAGTTTGACGCCTGGAAATGGGTTGAGCCGGCGAAACTTCCCGCACTGATCGTCGACTTCAAGCGCCCGGTCTATGTCGCGCTGCTCGACGAGTTCCGCGAACAGCTAGCCCGGTAACCGTGCCACCGCCGCGTCGATCGCGGCACGGTCCGGCGTTGCCGACTGCGCACCGACCGCGAGGCAGGTGAGCGCGGCGGCGGCGCTGGCGCGGCGTAGCGCGGCGAGCAACCCCAACCCCAGATCGAGGCTCGCGGCGAGGACGCCGGCAAACGTGTCGCCGGCCCCTGTCGTGTCGACGGGATCGATCGGCAACGCCGGCGCGACGATTTCGTCGCCTTCCGGCAGATAGGCCACGGCGCCCGCCGCGCCACGCGTCACGACCAGGGCTTGGCGCAACCGGCGCGCCGAACTGGCGGTGAGCGTGGCGGCCTCGCCCTCATTGGCGATCAGCACGTCGATGTCTTCAAGCCGCGCCGGCGTGATCGGTCCGGCGGGAGCCAAGCTCAGCACGATGCGCGCGCCGCGTTCCCGCGCGCGACGGATCAGCGCTGCATTTTCGGCGATCGGCACCTCGCGCTGCAGCACCAGCACCGTCTCCGGCCAGAGCAGTCGGTCGGGCACCTGAGCCGCGACGGCATCGAGATTGGCGCCCGAGGCGACGGCGATCTGGTTCTCGCCCTTTGGGTCGATGGTGATCGCGGCGCAGGCGGTCGGCCGGTCGCTCTCGGCGACAAGGTCGAGATCGACCCCGTCGCGGCGCAAGAGCGACAACGCCACATCGGCGAAGCTGTCGCGGCCGACCGCACCGATCATCGTCACCGCGGCGCCCGCTCGCTGCGCGGCCAGCGCTTGGTTGGCGCCCTTGCCGCCCGCCGCCAAGGTGTAATCGCTACCGAGCACGGTCTCGCCCGGCGCCGGTAGCTGCGCCACCGGCACGATGAGATCGACATTGATCGAGCCGAACACGACGATCATGGCGACGCCAATCGGCGATGATAGATTGGCCCGCTTTCCCGGAGAAACCGCATGCTAGACGGCGCTAAGCTCAAGAATTTCGTCGATCAGTGCTGGGGCGACGAGATCGTCCCCGCCCTCGTCGAATACATCAAGATCCCGAACAAATCGCCCCTCTTCGATCCCGATTGGGCGGCGCACGGCCATATGGAGGCGGCGGTGGCGATGTTCGAGCGCTGGGCCCGCGAAAAGATCACCGGCTTTCCCGGCGCGGCGCTCGAGGTCGTGCGGCTCGCGGGCCGCACCCCGCTGATCCTCATCGACATCCCCGGCGAGGGCCAAGGATTTGGGGCCGACACGGTGCTGCTTTACGGCCATCTCGATAAGCAGCCGGAAATGGTCGGCTGGGAAGACGGCTACGGCCCGTGGCTGCCGCGCATTGTCGGCGACAAGCTTTACGGTCGCGGCGGTGCCGATGACGGTTATGCGATGTTCGGTGCGTTGACCGCGATCGCCGCATTAAAGGAGCAGGGCGTGCCGCATGCCCGCGCGGTGGTGGTGATCGAGGCCTGCGAGGAATCGGGCAGCTACGACCTGCCCTTCTATGTCGATCACCTCGCCGCGCGGATCGGTAGTCCGTCGCTTGTCATCTGCCTCGATTCCGGCTGCGGCAATTACGAGCAATTATGGCTCACGACATCGCTGCGCGGCGTCGTTGCCGGCACGCTGACCATCGAGATCTTGAGCGAGGGCGTTCATTCGGGTCACGCCTCGGGGATCGTGCCGTCGAGCTTCCGCATCTTCCGCAAATTGCTGTCGCGGCTCGAGGACGAGGAGACCGGCGTGGTGCGGCCGGAGACGCTCTACGCGCAGGTTCCGGCCGAGCGCCTCGCGCAGGCTCGCCAGGCCGCCGCCGTGCTCGGCGAGGTGGTGCGCAGCGAGTTTCCGTTTGTCGGCGGCGCCGGCGCGGTCAGCGACGACCTCACCGAGTTGGTGCTCAACCGCTCCTGGCGACCTCAGCTCGCGGTGACCGGGATGGCGGGACTGCCGCTGCCGGGCGACGCGGGCAATGTGCTGCTGCCTTACACCAGCGCAAAATTGAGCCTGCGCCTGCCGCCGACGCTCGACGCCAAGGCGGCGACCGAAACGGTGCGCGCGCTGCTCGAGGCCGACCCGCCCTACGGCGCCAGGGTCAGCTTCGACGGTCAGGTCGGCTCGACCGGGTGGAACGCGCCGGCGCTCGCGCCCTGGCTTGGCGCGTCGCTGCAAAGGGCGTCGCAGGATGCGTTTGGCGCGCCGCCCGCCTTCATCGGCGAGGGCGGCAGCATCCCCTTCATGGCGATGCTCGGCGAAAAATTCCCGGCGGCGCAGTTTGTCGTCACCGGCGTGCTGGGGCCGCATTCCAACGCGCACGGCCCCAACGAATTTCTTCACATCCCGACCGGCCGCAAGATCACCCAGGTGATCGCCCACGTGCTGGCCGATCATCACGCGCGCAAGTGAGGCTTAGGCGGCGTCCCTCGCCAAGCGGCCGGCGCGCCAGCGCATCGCCCGCCACGACAGCCGGGCGAGCGTCCGGCCAAGCCAGCCGTTCGGGGTCAGCCCGACCGCTTTGAGGATCATCGCGATTCCGTGCTCGAGATGATGCGGCCGGTAGATCGCGCACGCGCGCCCCATATAGGCGCGGCTCCAGCGCCGGCGGTCATACGTGGCATCGCCGGCATTGGCGGCGTAATAGGCGTAAGCGAGTTCGTCGTCTTCGCTTTCGGCGACGCGGGTCAGCGCGATTTTGAGCCGCGCCCAGCGACCCAGCTTCTCGCGCGCGAGGCACATGCCGAGGTTCTTGTAGAAGAGCCGGTAGTGCCTCAGCTCATCGGCGGCGATGCGGCGGCAAATCTCCCGCAGCACGGGCTCGGCGGTCGCTTCCTTGAGCGCGGTATAGTAGGAGCTGGTGCCGGTCTCGACGATGCAGCGAGCGAGCATCTCGCCCGCTTGCGACCCCCGGCGGGCAAACATCTTGTCGAAATCGATCCGATAACCGGATTGGAACCGGGCAAACGCCGCGTCGAAGTTGAAATCCGGGTCGGCGAGCGTCGCCCAGCGCGCCAGCGCCGCGCCGTGCTGCACCTCTTCCTCGCCCCAGCCTTCCGCGCTGGCCTGGAACGACGGGTCATCGGCGAAAACCCGGCATAGATGCCGGGCATAGGCGGCGCCATTGTACTCGACGAGGCTCGCCGCCTTCACCAGGCGCACGATTTCGGGGTCGAGCCGCGTGCGGTCAAAGTGCCGCCAGGGTATATCGTCGAGCGTCCACGAACCCATGCCCCGCTTATACACCAGCGGGCGATAAAGTTCCCGCGTCGCGGCTAATGCGTCAGCGCGGCAAGCGCCTGAAGCTTGGCGCGCGCCACCAGCTGTTGGTGCTCGAGACCGCGCAGCTCGACGGCAAGACGGTCGCGATCGACGCCAGTGGCGCGCCCGATCTGCTCGCGCAAGCTCGGCAGATTGCCTTCGATGATCTGCAATTCGGCTTCGGTCGCGGCGCGATCGAGGCTAGAGGGTGCAACCGCTTCTTCGGCCAGCACGGTGCAGCGCTCGGGCGTCACCTCGGCGATGCCGCTGACGACAAAGATGCGCTCGGTGACCGTCCGGTTTTCATAGATTTCGATCATGCCCGGGCGAATCGTCGAGATCAGCGGCGAATGCCCCGGCAACACGCCGAAATTGCCCTCGGTGCCGGGCACCACGACCATTTCGACCGCGGTCGACAGGATGAGCTTTTCCGGGGTCACCAGCTCGAATTGCACGCGATCGGCCATCGATCACGCGCCCTCGGCCATCTTGCGGCCCTTCTCGACCGCTGCCTCGATCGTCCCGACCATGTAGAACGCCGCTTCGGGCAGTTCGTCGTATTCGCCGGCGACGATGCCCTTGAAGCCCTTGATCGTGTCGGCGAGGTCGACAAAGACGCCGGGCGACCCGGTGAACACCTCGGCCACATGAAAGGGCTGCGACAGGAAGCGCTGGATCTTGCGCGCCCGCGCCACGGTCAGCTTATCCTCTTCCGACAGCTCGTCCATGCCCAGAATGGCGATGATGTCCTGCAGCGATTTGTAGGTCTGCAACACGCGCTGCACGTCGCGCGCGACCGTGTAGTGGTCGTCGCCGACCACGCGCGGGTCGAGCATGCGTGAGGTCGAATCGAGCGGGTCGACCGCCGGATAGATGCCGAGTTCGGCGATCTGCCGCGACAGCACCGTGGTCGCGTCCAAATGCGCGAACGAGGTCGCCGGCGCCGGGTCGGTCAAGTCGTCGGCGGGCACATAGATCGCCTGCACCGAGGTGATCGACCCTTTCTTGGTCGTGGTAATGCGCTCCTGCAGCGCGCCCATGTCGGTGGCGAGCGTCGGCTGATAACCGACCGCCGAGGGAATGCGGCCCAGCAGCGCCGACACTTCCGCGCCTGCCTGGGTGAAACGGAAAATGTTATCGACGAAGAACAGCACGTCCTGACCTTCCTCGTCGCGGAAATATTCGGCGAGGGTCAGCCCCGATAGCCCCACCCGGGCGCGCGCGCCTGGCGGTTCGTTCATCTGGCCGTAGACCAGCGCCGCCTTGGAGCCCGGGCCGTC
>DATHCK010000082.1:0-8476 GCA_035319545.1 Allostellaceae bacterium
CCTGCGCTTCCGTTTCGAGCTGGCCCCGAAGGTGCCCAACCAGTCTACCGCTTTCGCCGTGGCGATGCTTCCCCGTCAGGGCCGTTACGATCTATGCCAGGATAATTTCAGCACTGAGACAGGTACACGGTGGCGGCTAAGCTGAGAGCGACAGCAACGAACGAAGGCACCCCCTGATGGCGGAACTTTCGAAACAGCACTGGTCGGCGAAGCGCTATGCGGCGACTGCGCATTTTGTCCCGGCGTTTGGCGCGGCGGTGTCGGAGTTGCTCGACCCGAAGCGCGGCGAGCGCATTCTCGATCTCGGCTGCGGCGACGGCGTGCTAACCGCGAAAATCGCGGCTACCGGCGCCACGGTGGTCGCGGTTGACGCCGCGCCGGACATGGTAGCTGCGGCACGTGCGAAAGGGCTCGATGCGCGCGTGTGCCCCGGCCAAAGCCTCGCGTTCGAGCGCGAATTCGACGCGGTCTTCTCAAATGCCGCGCTGCACTGGATGCGACCGCAGGAAGCCGTGCTCGCCGGCGTCGCTCGCGCGTTAAAGCCGGGTGGACGCTTTGTCGCCGAGATGGGCGGGCACAACAACACCGCCGCGATCATGACCGCGTTTCGCGCCGTGCTCGCCAAACGCGGCGTCGAGTCGCTGTCCTTGTCCCCGTGGTATTTCCCCTCTGCCGCCGCGTACCGCGGCAAGCTCGAAGCGGTCGGGTTCAGCGTGGAGGAAATTGCGATCGTCCCGCGCCCGACGCCGCTCGAGGCGGGGTTTGCCGCCTGGATCGACACGTTTTGTGACGATTTTTTCGCGCCGCTGGCGCCCGACGACCGCTCCGTCGCCAAGCAGGAAATCATCGACCTTCTCGAACCGATACTCAGGGATGAGACCGGACTATGGATCGCCGACTATGTGCGACTGCGGTTTCGCGCGGTGCTGCCGGGTTGAAGATAAAAAACAGTACTAGGCAGGCCGTCACGAAGGCTGGGCGGCGTGCTCCGTGGCCCAGCGCGCGACGTCGGCGTGGGTCGCGAACCACACGCCGGGGCGCGATTGGGCGAGCCGAATTAGCTCCTCGAGAAGCCAAATGCGCGAGCGATAACTGATGATGTGCGGGTGCATCGTCAGCTGGAAGATGCCGCCATCCGCATAGGCTGCCTCGAACTCGCGGCGGAAGATATCGAGCACGTCCGCGGGCGGCGTATAAGGCCGCAGCGCCGAAAAGCGGTTCATGCTGAAATAGACCGCGTCGTCACGCACCCATTCGACCGGCAATTCGACGACACCACACGGCTTGCCGTCGAGCAGCAGTTCGTAGCAATCCTCGTCCGACATGAGCGATGAGTCGTAAAGAAGGCCAAGCTCGGCTTCGAGAGCCAGCGTATTCCAGCTGAAGTCCCATGACGGCGTGCGCATGCCGACCGGCCGCTGGCCGCTGGTCTTTTCGAGCACATCCGCGGAGCGGAACAGCAAATCGCGCTCGGCTTCGTAAGGCAGCACCGAGTTCAATTCGTGGATCCAACCGTGGATGGCGATCTCATGCCCCTCGGCGACAATGCGGCGCTGCTCGTCCGGGTGCAGCAGCGCGGTCACCGCCGGCACGTAGAACGACGCCTTGACCTGGTATTTGTCGAGCAGCTTCAAGATTCGCGGCACCCCAACCCGCGCGCCCATCTGGCCCCAGGCAAGCCGGCCAATCGACTTGCCGCCCTCGCGCAGATCGCTCGTCTCGTGGTCGCTGTCGAACGACAGCGCCACCGCGCAGCGCGCGCCGCCGGGCCATTCCGCGGGCCGCAACGTCCTGCCCGCGCGCACCCGGTCGACCAACTTGCGCCAATGATCCTCCGGCCACTGCCAGGGTTCGAGGGGTGATTCAGGGCGCTCGGTGGACATGGCTGAGGCTCCGGAGAAGAGAGATGGTCGGAGCGGAGAGATTCGAACTCTCGACCCTCAGCACCCCATGCTGATGCGCTACCAGGCTGCGCTACGCTCCGACCGGGGCATCCCTGCCAGGCGGCGGATCATACTGGCGAGGGCGACACCGCGCAATGCGCGGTCGTGGCGATCAGGGCTTGCGCAAACTGCCGAGCAGCGCGTCGAGCATCTGGCGCGCAGTCAACAGCTCCTGCGCCGCAGCCTCGAGCTTGACGCGGCAATCATCCGACAGGCCGTGGGCAGGCGGCGGAGGTGCTGCAACCTCGACCGGCGCCGGTTTGGACGCAACGCGACGTGTCGGACGCGGCGGCTCGACTGCTGGTGTGCGCGCAGGCGGCGGGTCGAGCGGGAAGAGGCTCGGCGCTATTTCCATCGCCGTGTCGCCGGACGCGCCAAGCGCACCTTCGGAGAGCAGCTTCTGCACGCCGCGGATCGTATAGCCTTCCTGATAGAGGCACTGCCGGATGCGCATCAACAGCGCGATGTCCTCCGGGCGGTAGTAGCGCCGCCCGCCGCCGCGCTTCAGCGGTTTCAGCTGCTGGAATTTCGATTCCCAGAAGCGCAACACATGCGCCGGCAGGTCGAGATCCTCGGCAACCTCGCCGATCGTTCTGAATACCGCCGCCCGCTTGTTGGCCCGCCGGCTAGAAGCGGTTTCCCCCGTTTCGCTCACGTCAGACTGACCCCACCTCAGCTCCTCGGCGCGAGCGACTGATTGATCTGGTTTTTCAGCGCATGCGAGGCACGGAACACCAGTACCCGGCGCGGGCTGATCGGCACTTCCTGGCCGGTCTTTGGATTGCGGCCTATACGTTGTCCTTTCCGCCGCACGGCAAAGCTGCCGAACGATGAAATCTTCACCATCTCGCCGCGCTCGAGCGCATTGGAAATCTCGGCGATCACCGACTCGACCAACTCGGCCGACTCGTTGCGCGACAAGCCGACCTCTTGATAGACCGCTTCGGTGAGCTGAGCGCGAGTCACCGTCTGACCGGCCATGCCGCCCTCCCGTTCTTTGGCAAAAATTAGCGCCGGCAAAAAACGTCGTCAAATTGCAAAGCGTTGTGTGAAATAACGCGAGGCGCGCGGCCGCCTTCTACCACCTGACCACGCTGGCGCCCCAGGTCAGCCCGCCGCCCAGCGCCTCCATCAGCACGAGGTGTCCGGGCCTGATGCGGCCGTCGCCGACAGCCTCGTCAAGCGCCAAGGGGATCGACGCCGCCGAGGTATTGGCGTGCCGCTCGATGGTGATCACCGTCTGTTCCGGACGCAGATGCAACCGCTTACCGATCGCGTCGATAATCCGAAGATTGGCCTGATGCGGTACCAGCCAATCGATGTCCGCGCCGGAGAGCCCGTGCGCGGCGAGCGCCTCCTCGACCGCCTCGGAAAGATGCAGCACAGCCTGGCGAAAGACTTCCCGCCCCTCCATGCGCAAATGGCCGGTTGTCTGGGTCGAGGACGGACCGCCATCGACATAAAGGATGCGGTATTGGGTGCCGTCGGAATGCAGATGTGTCGACAGCACGCCGCGGCCTCTCGGGCCGGTGTCGGGCACGGCGTTCAATACCAGCGCGCCGGCGCCATCGCCAAACAGCACGCAGGTGCCGCGGTCGTCCCAATCGAGGATGCGTGAGAAGGTCTCAGCGCCGATCACCAGCGCGGTCCGCGCCTGGCCGAGCCGGATGGCGTTGTCCGCGGTCGCCAATGCGAAAATGAAACCCGAGCACACTGCCTGAACGTCGAACGCGGCGCCGCGTTTCATTCCGAGCTGCGCCTGGACCTTGGTCGCGGTCGCGGGGAAAGTGTGATCGGGCGTCGCGGTCGCCAGCACGATGAGGTCAAGGTCGCTGCCGCTCATCCCGGCCCGCGTCAACGCCCGCCTCGCGGCGGCGACCGCGAGATCGGAGGTCAGCTCGCCGTCGGCGGCGATACGCCGTTCACCGATGCCGGTGCGTTGGCGAATCCATTCGTCGGATGTGTCGAGCCGCCGCGCCAACTCAGCATTGGTCACCACCCGCTCGGGAAGATAGGCCCCGCAGCCGGCGACCTGAGAGCGGAAGGCCATGCCGTTCTACAGCGCGGCAGGTTGCGGCGCCGGCGCCGCAGTGTTAACGCGTGCGAGATCGGCGCGAATTTTTTCGAGGAACCCGTTCAATTTCATATCGATCGCGACGCTGATCGCATTGGCGAAGCCAAAGGCATCGGCCGAGCCATGGCTTTTGACCGCGATGCCGCGCAGACCTAGGAACATCGCGCCGTTGTAGCGACGCGGGTCGAAACGCTCGCGGAACTTCCGCATCGCGTTGCGGGCAAAGAAATAACCGACCCGCGCCATGGGTGAATGCCGGAACGAGGCACGCAGCCCCTCGGTGAACAGCTTGGCGGTGCCTTCAGCGGTCTTGAGCGCGACATTGCCGGTGAAGCCATCGGTCACGATGACATCGACCGTCCCGGCGCCGATGTCGTCGCCCTCGACAAAGCCGTGAAAGCGGATCGGCGTGAGCCCGCCGCGCAGCCGCGCCGCAGCGCCGCGCACCGCATCGTTACCCTTCAGGTCCTCGGAGCCAACATTGAGCAGGCCCACCGTCGGCTCGACGATACCGAGCACGCTGCGCGCAAAAGCATCGCCCATCAGCGCGAACTGAACCAAATTGTCCGCGTCGCATTCGATATTGGCGCCGAGATCGAGCATCACGCTTTCGCCGCGGATCGTCGGATAGAACGTTGCGATTGCCGGCCGGTCGATGCCGGGCAACGTCTTCAGGACAAATTTCGCGATCGCCATCAGCGCGCCGGTGTTGCCGGCAGAGACGACGCAATCAGCGCGCCCGTCGGCGACCGCCTCGATCGCCAGACGCATGCTGGTGGCGCGTCCGGCGCGCAGCGCTTGCGACGGCTTGTCGTCGCTGCCGACGACCTCATCGGTATGATGCAGCGAGGCGACCTTGGCGACGCGGGGCAACTGGGCTAGCAGCGGCGCGACCTTGCTCTCGACGCCGAACAGCAGGAATTGCGCGCTTGGATGACGCTCCAGCGCTATGTCGGCGCCCCGCAGCACGATCTCAGGTGCGCGGTCGCCACCCATCGCATCAAGGGCGATCGTGATCGGGCCGCTCACGGGAGCCGCGCCTCGCGTTGGAAATCGCGGGTCAGGCGGTCGCCGGCTCCGCCGGCACCACTTCGCGGCCGTCGTAATAGCCGCAAGACTCGCACAAATGATGCGGCCGCTTCAGCTCGCCGCAATTCGGGCATTCGCCATAGGCTGGCGCCTGCAAATGATGATGTGACCGGCGCATATTGCGACGCGACGGCGATACCTTTTTCTTCGGAACAGCCATTGTCTACTCGTTGGTCTCGGGACCGCGAGCCGAGACATCTAGCCAAAATTGACAGCGGCGGCAACAACGACAACAGCGCGGCTTCTCTGCGTTATTGCGGCCGCCCCCGACGGAACTTCTCCAGCGTGGCAAATGGCCCCTCGCCCGGCGTTTCCGGCTCCTCCGCTTCGAGCGTCGCATTAGTCGCGCGCGGAAACGGTGGCAGGGCAAGTGAGAACTCCTGCGCGACCGCCTCGCCAATATCGATCGCATCTCCGTCAAGCGGCTCGAAGGCGGGGGCGTCCTCTCCGCCTGGGGCATCCGCTTCCCGATCCGGCGCGCCGTAACGTAACTGAAACTGCGCGGCGATGCTGCCGGCGACGGGATCGAGCGTGACGATGCACTCCTGCTCGAACACCGCCTCGAACGCGGCTGTGAGGAGGATCGTCCCAGCCGGCTCGCGCACCAGCGCGGCCTGGGCCACGAGGCTATCCAGCGAAATCAGATCGAAGCGGCGCGTGAGCGCCACGCGCTCGGCCTCGGTGGCGACAATCTTCTGGCGATAGGTTTCGCCGCCGAGGCGCGCCAGCGGGACCGGCCGTGCGAATTCCGGGCGAGGGCTCACGCCGCACCAAATGTCATCTTACCTGCGAGCAGCGTGGCGGCGGGCTGAGCGGCAAGGCCCGTCACCTCGCGGCGGATATAGGATGCCACACGCGCGAGCTGCTCATCCGTCGCCGCCGCAGTCCCGTAAATATTGCGAGCGAGCGCCGCGCAAAGCGCGGCATCGTGGCCCGCCAGTCCCTCCTCATAGGCGCGGATTCGCCCATAGAATGCCTCGGCCATGCGCTTCACCTGGCGGCCGACGCTCAGATCACCGGTGCCGATCTCGCGCAGGGAGCGGTCGAAATCGGCGAACATGCAGTCGAAAAAGCTTTGGCCGAGCCTCGTCGCCGCCGCCCCCTCGCACTTCAACCGATGCAGGTAGAGAAAAGCATGCAGACAAATCATCTCGAAGCGTCCGTCGAGCGTGTCGGGGACGCCGAATGTCATAAAAAATTCCGGGCGCCGCGATTGCTCGACAACCAGAGCGTAGGCATGTTCGGCGGCGTCGCGGGTAGGGTTACGGCGAAACGACAAGTCCGGGCTAAATCCTGTGGCAAGGCGGTCCGTTGACAGCGCCCGCCCCGCGATTTAAGTCAGCGCGAAACATGGGGCTCATCGACAACCGTTTCAACAGGAACTCGGCGCGGCGCGCCTTGCGGCCTACCGCCGTCGCGCTGGCGCTTGTGCTTGCCGCGTGCGTGGTCAGCGAGGACCAACGCGGCAATCTGCCCGACCCCGACAAGCTCGCCGAGGTCAAGCCGGGCAGCACAACCAAGGAGCAAATCGTCAAGATCCTCGGCAGCCCGTCGAGCGAAAGCACCTTCGACGACGACACCTGGTATTACATCAGCCGCAAGACCAAGCAGGTCGCGTTCTTTGCACCGCAAGTGCTCGATCAGCAGGTCTTCATCGTCGATTTCGACGACAAGGGCGTGGTCAAGGACATCAATCACAAGACGATGGCCGATGGCGTACCGATCAGCCCGGCCCCGGGCGCGACACCGGCGCCGGGCCGCGAGCTCTCATTCATGGAGCAGCTGATCGGCAATATCGGGCGGTTCGGCGGCGGCGGGGCCGCTCCCGCGACCGCAAACAACCCCGGCCCGTCTCCCAACCCGGCCGGCCATTAGCCAGGCGCCGGCGCACGGCCAAGCTCAGTGGGCCCAGCCGCCGAGAATCGCCAGCAGCAGCAGCGCGACGATATTGGTGATCTTGATCATTGGATTGACCGCCGGACCCGCCGTGTCCTTGTAAGGATCGCCGACCGTGTCACCAGTCACCGCCGCCTTGTGCGCGTCCGAACCCTTGCCGCCGTGATGGCCTTCCTCGATGTACTTCTTGGCGTTATCCCAAGCGCCGCCGCCCGAGGTCATCGAGATCGCGACAAAGAGCCCGGTGACAATCGTCCCCAACAGCATCGCGCCCAGCGCTCCGAATGCCGCAGCACGGCCCGCCACCAGTGACACAACGATGTAGAGCACGATCGGCGCCAGCACCGGCAGGAGCGACGGCACGATCATCTCGCGGATCGCGGCACGGGTCAGCATGTCGACAGCGCGGCCGTAATCGGGGCGCGCGGTCCCTTCCATAATTCCGGGGATCTCGCGGAACTGGCGCCGCACTTCGTTGACGATCCCGCCCGCCGCGCGACCGACCGCCGTCATGCCCATCGCGCCGAACAAATACGGTAGCAATCCGCCGAGGAAGAGGCCGATCACGATGTACGGATCCTGCAGGTTGAAATGCACCTGCAGGTTCGGGAAATAGTGGGCCAGATCCTCGGTATAGGCCGCGAACAGCACCAACGATGCGAGGCCCGCCGAGCCGATCGCATAGCCCTTGGTGACCGCCTTTGTCGTGTTGCCCACCGCATCGAGCGCATCGGTGGTCTTACGAACCTCCGCCGGCAGGTCGGCCATCTCGGCGATGCCGCCGGCGTTGTCGGTGACCGGACCATAGGCGTCGAGCGCCACCACCATGCCGGCCAAGGCGAGCATCGTCGTCGCGGCGATGGCGATGCCGAAGAGGCCGGCGACCAGGTATGAGACGACGATGCCGACGCAGATCACCACGACCGGCATCGCCGTCGCCTCCATCGAGACGGCGAGCCCCTGGATCACATTGGTTCCATCGCCGGTCGTCGAGCTTTGCGCGATGCTGCGCACCGGCCGATAGGCCGTCGACGTGTAGTACTCGGTGATCCAGACGATAAGCCCGGTCACGACGAGACCGACGACCGCGCAGCTCAGCACATCGCAACCGGTGATCGCGCCGCTGGTGGTCGGCAGTTTCTGCTGAAAGCCGACGAGCCAGCCGACCACCGCGGCGATCGCGATGATCGACAAAATGCCAGTGGCGATGAGGCCCTTATAGAGCGCCTTCATGATCCCCTGATCGGCGCCGAGGCGGACGAAATACGTCCCGATTACCGAGGCGACGATACACACACCGCCAATGACCAAGGGCAGCAGCATGATCGTGTCGCGCAGCGGCGGCTGAAAGAAGATGTTGGCGAGCAGCATCGTCGCGACGATCGTCACGGCGTAGGTCTCGAACAAATCCGCCGCCATCCCGGCGCAGTCGCCGACATTGTCGCCGACATTGTCGGCGATGACCGCGGGGTTG
>DATHCK010000083.1:0-9056 GCA_035319545.1 Allostellaceae bacterium
GTCGCTTACGCCTTCGCCGGGTATCTCGAAACCAACCGCGCGCTGCTGCACTCGCCGGTGATGTGGCTCATCATTCTAGCCCCGCTCGGCCTGGTGATGGTGCTGTCTTACGGTCTTAATCGGCTCAGCTTGCCGGCGGCCCAAGGCCTTTTCTGGGCCTACGCGGCGCTGATGGGCCTGTCGATGTCGACGATCTTCCTCGTCTATACGCCCGTGAGCATCGCGCGCGTCTTCTTCATCACCGCTGGCACGTTCGCGGCGATGAGCCTTTACGGCTACACGACGCGCCGCGACCTGTCGCAATGGGGCTCATTCCTGTTCATGGGGCTGATCGGCATCGTGATCGCCTCGGTGGTGAATATCTTCGTTGCCTCAACGATGCTCTATTTCATCGTTTCGGTGGTCGGCGTTCTCATCTTTGTTGGCCTCACCGCCTATGACACGCAGACGATCAAGGAGATGTATTACGAGGGCGACGGCTACGAGATCGCTGGCAAGAAGTCGATCATGGGCGCGCTCCGACTCTATCTCGACTTCATCAACCTGTTCATGATGCTGCTTCGCTTGATGGGCAGCGCCCGCGACTAGAGCGCTTCGCGGCATCCGACTTCAGGAAAATCGGCCGGGTCTCCCGGCCGATTTTTTGCGCCCGTTGCCAAGCGCTGGCTCGTGGCCTTACTGTCCTCGCCATAACGCGAGCGGGAAATCCGCCGGTGGTGCGGCAGACGGGAGGCAACGGTGCTCGATCTTCTCGAGAAACAGCAGAAACTTACCGCGAATCAGTGGAAGATCGCCGGCGCGGCGACGCTCGGCGACATGCTCGATTTCTTCGATTTCTTTCTGATCGGCTTTGTGCTGGCGTTCATCGTCAAGGATTGGAACCTGACCTACGGCCAGTCCGGCGCGATTTTGCTTGCCTCGGGCATCAGCGCGCCGTTTGGTTCGTTGTTCTACGGCTGGCTCGCCGACAAGATCGGCCGCCGCACCGCGCTGATCCTCGCCATCCTCAACGTCTCGCTCGCGACCGGGGCGATGTCGCTGACCCCGACCGGCGCGTGGCTCTATCTCGTCGCCTGTCGCTTTGTCGTCGGCTTTGGCGTGACCGGGCTTTACTCGGTCGACATCACGCTGATGCAGGAATTCTCGCCGGCGCATAAGCGCGGCTGGTTTACCGGCCTCACCACGACGATGCTCCCGGCGGGCTCGCTTTTGGCCGCGCTTTTGGGTGCATTCGCCGCGCCCTATATCGGCTGGCGCGGTCTGGTCGCGGTGGGCTTGCTGCCGGCGCTACTGTGTCTTTACGTGCGAGCCTTTGTGCCCGAATCGCCGCATTGGCTGATGCGCCGCGGCCGGCTCGAGGAGGCGCGCAAGGCGCTCGCCTGGGCGCTCCAGCTCGATCCGGCGACGATCACCCTGCCGCCAATGCCGAAGGAGATCGAGAAGACGCGCTGGATCGAGCTCTTCAAGTACCCGCGCAGCATCGTCGCCGGCTGCCTCACCGGGCTCACCCAAACCGGCGGCGTCGCGCTCGCGCTGTGGATGGTGACGCTCTTCGTCATGGTGCTGAAGATCACCCCGCCCGAGGCCTCGAAGCTGGTCATCTGGGTCAGTATCTCGGCGATCGCCGGCCGCTTCTTCTGCTCGTGGATTTCCGACGCCTGGGGCCGGCGCTGGTCGGGCATTTTCAGCTGTCTGACCGGGGCGCTCTTCATGTCGCTCGCCGGCTATCTGCACGACGTCTATATCGGCACCGCGTCGATGTTCTTCTGGATGATCCTCATCCAGAACTTCTTCGGCAGCGGCAATTACTCGATCGTCGGGCCGTATATGGGCGAGCTGTGGCCGGCGCGGCTGCGCGGCAGCGGCATGGGTCTCGTGTACGGCGTCGGTAATCTCGGCAAGTTCATCGGACCCGCCGGCCTCGCGATCATCGCCGGCTCCGACAACTATGTCAGCCCAAAGGCGACGCTCGACGCGCTGATCCCCGGCTTCAACTATTTTGCCGCCTGGTATGTGCTCGGCGCGCTGGCGTTCTGGCTGATCGCGATCGAGACGCGCGGCCGCACGATCGACGAGATCGACGCCCATATGGATGGTGCCGTGTCGGCAAAGACGCCGGCCGAGTAGGCGCGGTCTGCTCGCAAGAAGCGGCCGGGTCGCGCCTGCCCGTTTTCTTGTCCGCGGCCTAGTCGCCGGCCGCGGCGAACGGCATGGTCTCGACCACGCGCTCCGCCGGCAGCACGACCGTCACCGTCGTGCCGACGCCCTTGAGGCTGTCGACCGTGAGCGAGCCGCCATGCAGCTCCGCCAGCCGCTGCGCCAGCGGTAAGCCGAGCCCGGTGCCCTCGTGGCGGCGCGCGTGCCCGGCATCGACCTGGCCAAAAGGTTCGAGCGCGGTCGCGACTTCGCGCGGCGTCATGCCGGGGCCGGTGTCACGCACGACAAAGGCGATCCCGCCGTGTCGTTCGCGGCGGACGGAGACCACCACCGAACCGCCCGTGCCGGTAAATTTGACCGCGTTCGAGATGAGGTTCAGCAGGATCTGCTTCAGCCGTGTCGTGTCGGCGCGCAGCAGCGGCAAACGGTCCTCGGCGTCGATCGACAGTGTGACCGCACCCGCCACCGCATGGCTCTTCATGAGCGCGACGCAGGCCTCGACGACGCCGCGCGGCTCGATCGTGCTTTCGTCGTGCAGATCGAGCTTGCCGGCATCGACCTTTGCCAGGTCGAGGATGTCGTTGATCACGGTGTGCAGGTGCTCGCCGCTCTGGTGGATGAGCCCCGCATATTCCGCCTGGCGCGGCTGCAGTTCACCCGCCATGCCGAGCTCGAGCGCCTCGGAAAACCCGATGATCGCGTTCAACGGCGTGCGCAATTCGTGGCTCATATTGGCGAGGAATTGCGACTTGGCGACATTGGCCGCCTCGGCCGCCTCCTTTGCGTCGCGCAGGCTCTGCTCGGCGAGAACCTGCGGGGTGATGTCGCGCGCGGTGCCGCGATAGCCGACAAACTCTCCCGTCGGATCGAATATCGGGTTGCCGCTGATCGCCACCGTGTTTTCCGGCTGGTCGCCGAGCTTGCGGGTGTAGACGAAGTTGCGGAACGGCTCGTGGCGGTTGAGTTCGGCGAGGTGGGCGCGCCACTTCTCGGCCTCGGTTTCGACGTCGCTGGCGAGCTCCATGCGACTGCGGCCGATTCGGCTCGCCGGCTCTTGTCCGAATTGTCGGATGCCTTCGGAGATATAGGTGAAGCGATGGTTTTCGTCGGTTTCCCAGAACCAGTCGGACGAGGTCAGCGCGAAGTCGCGGAATCGGCCCTCGCTCTGCTCTAGCTCGGCCGAGCGCTCCTCGACCCGGTGGAACTGCACCCCCAGCGCGCGAAACAGAAAGCCGAACCCGACCACCGCGCCGAGCGTGCCGATAAAGATGATCAATGTCTGTTTGCGCCATGGCGCGAGCGCGGCGTTTTGGTCGATCCCGACCGTCACCGCGAGCGGATAGTCGGGCACCGGCTGCACCGAGACGATGCGTTCGACCTGGTCGTAATAGCCCAGCGTCTGATAGGCGCCGCCGCCCTTCGCCAGCATCGCGTACCAGCCCGAATTGGCGGGCAGCGCCTGGCCGATCGCCTGATCGATCATCGGGTAGCGCGATAGCAGGACGCCGTCGGAGCGGAAGAGGTTCGCCGAAGCCGACGGGCCAGCGCGGACTTCGCGGTAGAAATTCTCGAAATAGCGCGCCTCGACGACACCCACGACCACGCCGAGAAATTCACCGTGCGGCCCGTTGACGCGGCGCGCCATCATGATGACCCAGGCGTTGGTGAAGCGGTTCACTACCGGCAGGCCGATCACCAGTTTGGGGTCGTCGTGATCGCGCAGATATTTGAAGAAGTCGCGGTCGCCGGCGAGGATCACCGGAACCGGCCAGGTATGCGAGAAGTTAATGATCCTGCCGGTGTCGTCGAGCAGCGCCAGCGAATTGGCCTGCGGCAGGCTCTGCAGCCGGTTGACGAGGAAATCGTGGACGCCCTCGGTCGACATCATCGAGCGGAGCTCGTCGGGGTTGCTGACCCCCGAGCCCAGAACCATGCCGCGCGTTTCCTGAACGACGAGGTCGACCGCCTGGATGGCGCGGGCGGCCTGCGCCGCGAGCACGATGGCAAGGTTGTTGGCGTCGCTCATCTGCTGATTGATCTGGTCGCGTCGCAGCAGCCCGACCGAGAGGCACGCGGCGGCGATCGTGATCGCGATGCACAGAATGCCGATCGCATAGACGCGCCGGTTCGCCGGGCGACGGCGCACGAGGGCGGCCTTTATCCGATCGCTATTCCTCCGCATCAGACGAGGCTAGAGAAATAACCTTAAGCAAAACTCAACGATTATCTTGCTTTTGACCTAACATTTGCTTCGCTATTCTCCGCTTCTAAGGGGGCGAGCGATGATCGAAATTCCGGCGCGCCGCGGTATCGCGACGCCGCTTGCCGCGGGGCAAGGTGTCAGGGTCGTCAACACCTTCGGGCAGCAGGTGGTCGACACCTGGGCGTTCTGCCGCGGCGACATGCACGAATTCATGTCGATGGAGCACACCCGCATCTTTATCGGCCGGATCATCCCCCAGGTCGGCGATGCGCTCGTCACCAACCATCGTCGGCCGATCCTGACGCTGACCGAGGACACGTCTGGCGGCATCCACGATACCCTGGTCGCGGCCTGCGACCGCTGGCGTTATGAGTTGCTCGGCGCGCAGGGCCACCATGACAATTGCACCGACAATCTCGCGGCCGCGCTCGCGGCATTGGGCCTCGCGCCGCCCGAGACGCCGTCGCCGCTCAATTTGTTCATGAACATCCCGGTCATCGACGGCAACCGGATCGACGTATTGCCGCCCATCAGCACACCGGGGAGCTATGTCACGCTGCGCGCCGAACTCGATTGCGTCGTGGCGTTTTCCGCCTGCCCGCAGGACATGGTGCCGATCAACGGCGCGGCGATGAAACCCACCGCCGCGCACTATGAGATCACCGGCTAGGCGAGGGCCCGCCAAACCTCCCGGTTCACCGCGACATAGCCCGGCGCGACATGGGCAAACCGGCTGCCGATCAAATCGTGCAGCGCCGGCAGGCGGTGAAACGGCACCGACGGAAACAAATGATGCTCGGCGTGGAACGGCATGTTCCACATCAACAGCCGCACCGGAAAAGCTGTCAGCGTCGTGCGCGTGTTGGTGAGGAAATTCTGGTCGCGGCTGCACAACGTGTGCTCGGCGATCAGGTAGGCGCGCATCAACGGCATCGCCAAGAGCGACGGCAGGAAGAAGAAATAGAGCGGCGCGGTGAACCCTATGACGACCGCAGCCAGCGCCGCGATGTAGATCAGCAGCTGCGCCGACACCGACAGCGCCACCGCCCGGCGCGCGCTCTCCGGCAGAAACGGCAGCCGCGCCGCGCCGAGCGCGAGGATCGCGTAATCGACGATCCGGCGATACCAGAACCCGATCGTGCTGATCTCCAGCAGATACCTCGCTCGGCTGCTGGCGCGCGGGAACATCAGCTCGGGGTCGCGCGCCGGGTCCTGGGTGTAGCGATGATGCCAGGAATGGTACCAGCGGTAATAGGTCGAGTTGTAGAAGCTCAGTAGCCCGGCGATCCAGCCCACCGCCGCGTTCGCCGCCGGCGAAGCGAAGGCGGTGCGATGGGTGCATTCGTGCATCGGCGCGAACATCGTCACCAAGGTCAGGCCGTGCAGCAGCATCGTCGGAACCAGCAGCAGCCAATTCCCCAGCGTCAGCCAGACGAGCGTCCCGGTCGCCGTCATGCAGGCGAGATGCGCCGCCGCCCGCGCCGCGCCTTGTGCGTCCGAGCGCCGGCCGTAGAGGCGCAGATCGACGACGCCCATCAGGCCGCGCCCCGAGGCGGTCTCGTGAAAGACGCCGGGGATCGCCGGAGTGTCGCTGACGGCGTCGCTCATGCCGCCTTGACCTGCATTCCGCGCGCCAGTTTGGCGATTTCTTCGGGCCGTACGGGTGTCGCGTTGATTTCGAGCCCGAGCCCCGAGAGCGCGTCGCACACGGCGTTGGCGACCGCCGCAGGCGGCGCCACCGCGCCGCCTTCGCCGACGCCCTTGACCCCGAGCGGGTTCAACGGCGAGGGCGAATGCAGATGGGCGATCTTGAAGTCCGGCATCTCGGCCGCGACCGGCATCGCGTAATCCATGAACGAGCCGGTGAGAAGCTGGCCGCTCGCGTCATAGGTGATCGCCTCGCACAGGATGCCGCCCAGCCCCTGCACCGCGCCGCCATGGATTTGGCCCTCGACGAGCATCGGGTTGACGACATTGCCGCAATCATGCGCGACCGCGTAGTCGTCGAGCCGGACGCGGCCGGTTTCGGCATCGACCTCGACCACGGCGACATGCACGGCGTAGCTCCAGGTGACGGTCGGCGGCTGCCAGTAATAGGTCTCTTCGAGCCCCGCATCGACGCCGGGCGGCCGCTCGTTGGTCCAGCCGGGGATCGCCGCGCGGGCGACGCGCTGGAGGCTCAAGGTCGTGCCCGGGACGCCGGCGATGCCGACCCCGCCGTCGCGCAATTCGAGGTCGGCCGGCGCGCATTCGAGGATGTTGGCGGCGATCGCAAACACCTTGTCGCGCAGCCGCTCGCTCGCGTGATGCAGCGCGGCCGACAAGGTCACGGTGCTGCGGCTCGCCATCGTGCCGAAGCCGATCGCGATCGACGCGGTGTCGGCGAGCGAGACCACGACATCGTCGGGCTTCACCTTCCACAGATCGGCGGTGATCTGCGCGAAGATCGTCTCCATCCCCTGGCCCTGCGGCGCGGCGCCGCCGGAGATGTAGATCTTGCCGCTTGGATCGACGCGAACAAAGGCGCTCTCGAACGGCCCGACCCCGGTGCCCTCGATGTAGAAGCCGATGCCCAGCCCGAGATGCCGACCGGCCTTGCGCGCCTCGGCCTGCCGCGCGCGAAACGCCGCGACTCCGCCGACGGCATCCAATGCCTTTTCCAGCGCCGCCGGGTAATTGCCGCTGTCGTAGACGATCGGTTCGCCGTCGCGATAGGGCATGCCGACCGCATAGGGCATCTCGGCCGCGGCGATCATGTTGCGCCGGCGCACCTCGGCGGGCTCCAGGCCGAGCGTGCGGGCGATGAGGTCGATCGTCCGCTCCATCGCGAAGCAGGCTTCTGGCCGCCCGGCGCCGCGATAGGGCGCGTTCGGGGTTTTGTTGGACACGATGACGCGGCCGCGCGCCGCGTAGTTCTCGATTCTGTAGGGGCCGGTTAAATGCACCGCGGTGTTGTAGGCGACCGCCGAGCCGATCGGGTTCCACGCCCCGCAATCGACGATATAGTCATCCCTGAGCGCCAGGATGCGCCCGTCATTGTCAAACCCGACCTCGATGTCGTGCAGCTGGTCGCGCGAATGCGTCGCGCTTTGCAGATGCTCGCTGCGCCCCTCGATCCACTTGACCGGCCGGCCGAGCTTGCGCGCGAGAAACGTCATCAGCATGTCCTCGGGGTAGACATGCCCCTTGCCGCCAAACCCGCCGCCGACATCGGGCGCGATGCAACGCACCCGCGCCTCGGGGATGCCGAGCAGCGCCGCCGCCTCGCGCCGCACCCAATGCACCACCTGGGTCGACGACCAGATCGTCACCGAGTCGGTGCGCCGGTCGTAATCGGCCAGCACGCCGCGCGTCTCCATCGGCACCGCGGCGTAGCGGTGGTGATAGAAACGCCGCTTCAGGCGATGCGGCGCGGCGGCCATCCGGCCGCTGGCATCGCCGCGCCCGACGGTGAATTCGCCGATCAGGTTGGTGTTGAACCGCTCGTGAACGATCGGGCTCTCCGGTTTCACGGCCGTCTCGGGGTCGATCACCGCCGGCAGCTCTTCGAGGTCGAGCGTCACCAGCTCGGCCGCGTCTTCCGCCTGGTGCCGCGTCTCGGCGACGATGATCGCCAGCGCCTCGCCGACATGCCGCGCCTTGTCATGCGCGAGGAGCGGCTCCTGCGGGTTGAGGAATTTGTGCTGGATCTGCGTCGTCCATTTCGGCGGCAGCGAAATCTGCCCCTCGGGGATCGGCGGCAGTAGCTGCAAGAGGTCGGCGCCGTTTAGCGCGTAGATCACACCCGGTGCCGCCATGGCGCGGCTGACATCGACCGAGCGGATGCGCGCATGGGCGAGCGGGCTGCGCGCCAGCACCGCGTGCAGCATTTTCGGCAGGACAAGATCGGCGACGAACTGGCCTTGCCCGGTCAACAGGCGCTGGTCCTCGCGCCGCTTGATCGACTGCCCGACCCAGGGTCTGGCAGAGGAAGGTCCGGTGTCGTTCATCACAGCCCACCCGCTAGCCCAACGGCGATTGTCGGGCTATTCACCATCCGCGCCAAGCGGGTTTCCTGCCAGCGTCGTGCCCGCGGCCGTAGCTGGGGTCTTAGTGGAAAATCGGGATCGGGATTTGCACCTGCTCGGGCGGGTGCCAGGTCTCCGGCGCGGTCGGGTCGCGGCGGGCGGCGACAAAGAGCGTCGCCGCCTGCAGTCTTTCGCTGCGGCCGATCATCTGGAACGCCGCGAGCCGCAGGGCCGGCGGCAGCAGCGCGAGTTGTCCGTACCAATAGGCCACGCGCTGCACCCATTCGGTGAAGCGGCGCTGGCGGCGCTGCCACTCGGCGATGCCGAGCTCGACATCGCCGCCGGCGCGGCTGATCGCCTCGGCCAGCACATAGCCCGACATCATCGCGCATCCCCCGCCCTGGCCGAGAAACGGCGGCTGGGCGCTCGCCGAGTCGCCGACCAGCGCGACGCGGCCTTTCGCCCATTTGCGCGTGCGGATCAGCTCGAACCAGTCGCCGCGCCCGTCATCGGCAATGCGCTCGATGATCCAGGCGAGGTGCGGAAACAGGTCGCGCCAATAATCGCGGTCGATCGGCACCGCGTTGCCGCGTGTGTCGCCGGCGAGCGAGGTCAGCTGCACATAGGCGAGCTCCTCTGTGCACGGCGCATAGAGCAGCCGACGCGAGCCGTTCCAATTTTCGCAATGC
>DATHCK010000084.1:0-2117 GCA_035319545.1 Allostellaceae bacterium
CATGTGGATCTTGTCGTAGCGGGCGACGATGTCGCCCCGTCGGTCGATCAGAAAGGAGCGGTTGGCCGCCTTGTCCGCCGAGGCTTTGACGGCGAGCGAGCCGACATGGATATAGATTGCATGCTTGCGCGCCAGCGATCGGAGCGCCCCGAGCGTCGGATCGTTCTCGTCGGGCGCGATTGCAGCGAGCAGGCGCTCGCGCTTGTTCTCCATGATATTGGTCATTTCCGGGGTCAGGACGTAATCCGCCCCGGCGCCTTTGGCCTCGTCGATCGAGACCGACAGCGAGGCCAGATTGGCTTGCGGATCGCGGCCCGAACGCATCTGTACAAGCGCGACCCTGAAGGTCGAATTCCCCGCCATGCCTACACCGCCTCTTGCCCGGCCTCGGCCAGAAGCGGGTCGAGCTTGCCGGCCGCGTCGAGCGCATAGAGGTCGTCGCAGCCGCCGACATGGGTCGCGCCGATGAAGATTTGGGGCGCTGTATTGCGCCCTTGGGCGCGCTTGATCATCTCCTTGCGGAGCTCCGAATTGCCGGTGACGTCGATTTCATGGAAATCGACGCCTTTCTGCGACAAAAGCGCCTTCGCATCCGAACAATAGGGACAGTAGCGAAGGGTATAGATCTCGACGGCAGCCATGATGGTGCGCAAGTTTTATCGAAGTGTTTATATGAGCATAGTTGTTTATATGGACAGTTGGCCCGGCTCGGCAACCCTGGCGAAGGTGAGCACATCGACGCGCGTCGCGCCGGCCCGGGTCAGGGCCCGGGCGCAGCCCTCGACGGTGGCGCCCGAGGTAAGCACATCGTCGATCAGGACGAGCCTCCGGCCGGCCACCAGGGCCTTTCCCTGCGGCGGCACGCGAAAGGCGCCCTGGACGTTGGTGGCGCGTTGCGCCCGTGTCAGGCCTACCTGTTGGGCGGTCGGCTTGACGCGCTTGAGCGCAGCCGCGGCGACCGGCACCCCGGTTTTGGCCGCGATCACATTGGCCAGGATCGCCGACTGGTTGAAGCGGCGGGCCCACAGCCTTCGCCAGTGCAGCGGCACCGGAACGAGTGCGTCGGCTTCGCCCAGAAGCTCACGGCCGGCTTGAGCGGTCCAGCGGCCCATCATCGGGGCGACATCGAGCCGGTCGCCATATTTGAGGGCATGGACCAGCACCCGCGACACCTCGTCGAAACGGACCGCGGCGCGGGCGCGATGATAGGCCGGCGGATCGGCGATCGCCTGCATCGACAGGATCCCGGGACCCGGGTCATAAACAAACGGTATGCCAAGCCGTTCGCAATAGGGACGGGCGATGAATGAGAGTTTCGACCAGCACGACGCGCACAGGCCGCTACCCTCGACCGGCTCGCGGCACACCGCGCAGAGCCGCGGTAGCGCGATATCGAGCGCGGCGTCGAACACCCCGCGCAATACGCCGCCGACGCGCTTGAAGCGGTGCGGAAGCGCGATGGTGGCTGCGAATGGCACGACCACACGCTATCCTTCCGTGCGTTCCTTGTCATCGGCGCCGGGATGAATGCCGAATTGATGGCCGCCACGACACCGCCTCTGATCTTTGATCGCGCTTTGCTCCGCCGCCGTCGTCGTCGCGCGACAGAGCTTGGGCCGGCGACGTTTCTGCTCGATCGCGTGGCTGCCGATTTCGTTGACCGGCTTTCCCTGGTGCAGAGGCGGTTCGATATCGCGGTCGATCTCGGCACTCCGGACGAAACGCTGTGTGCAGCGCTGGCACGCGTCCCGTCGGTGGGCTCGATCACGCGCGCCGCCTCTTTCGTTGGCTGCTCCGCCGGCTGCCGTCATGTCGTCGCCGATGACGAGAGCTTGCCGTTTCGGGATGGCGCGCTCGATCTCGTCGTGTCGGCGCTTGCGCTGCAATTCGTCAACGATCTGCCGGGCGTTCTTCTGCAGATCCGCCGCGCCTTGAAGGCGGACGGCCTGTTCCTCGCCGCGCTGATCGGCGGCGAGACGCTCACCGAACTGCGCCAGTGCTTTGTCGCCGCCGAGAGCGAGTGCGACGGCGGCGTTTCGCCGCGGGTGGCGCCGTTCGCCGATCTGCGCGATCTCGGCGGCTTGCTGCAACGCGCCGGATTTGCCCTTCCGGTCACC
>DATHCK010000085.1:0-9823 GCA_035319545.1 Allostellaceae bacterium
TGTTCCTCGTCGCCTTTGTCGAGGATTTCGGCTGGAGCCGCGGTGAGACCTCGATCGCCTATTCGGTGTCGCAGATGGTCGCCGGCGCAAGCTCGCCGGCGGTAGGGACGCTGGTCGACCGGTTGGGGCCGCGCCGCCTGCTACTGCTCGGCGGTGGCCTTTTGGTGCTGGGACTGCTCGGCAGCTCGTTCATCAATAGGCTTTGGCAGATTGTCCTGCTTTACGGCGTGGTGATGACATTCGGCGCCAATTGCCTGGGGCTCGTCGTCTTTGTGCCGATCCTGTCGCGGACCTTTGTGCGCCATCGTGGGATGGCGATCTCGATCGTCCAGTCGGCCAACGGGTTCGCGCGGGCGCTGTCAGCGCCGGTGGTGCAGTTTCTGATTTCCGGCTTCGGCTGGCGCGCCACCTATCTGATCGAGGCGGTGTTCATGGCGGTGGTGGTGCTGCCGCTCGCCGCGTGGTTTCGCCGCGCTGACCCGCCGCGCCGCGAGCCGCAAGGCGAGGGCGCCCCCGCGGCGCCGGCGGCGTCGCCCGCCATCGCGCCGCGCGGCTGGACCCTCGCCGAGGCGACGCGCACACCGCATTTCTGGCTGCTGTTCGCGGTCTACCTGTTCACCGGGCTCGGCAGCTTTTTTGTCTCGCTGCACCAGCTCGCGTTTGCCGTCGATCGCGGGTTTGACAAGCTCTATGCCGCCGAGGTGCTCGGTATGGGAGCGTTTCTCGCGATTTTCGGGACGATCGTCACCGGCACGCTGTCCGACTATATCGGTCGCGAGGTGTCGGCGATCCTCGCCTACGGCTTTTCGATCGTCGGGGTGATCTGCGCCCTCTTTATCACCAGCCCCAGCCAGGGCTGGCTCCTATGGCTGCACGCCTGTCTGTTTGGGCTGACCTGGGGCGCGCGCGGCCCGGCGATCACCGCCAAGACCGCCGATCTGTTCCCCGGCTCGCAATTGGGCGCGATCCTGGGCGTCATCACCATCGGCAGCGGGCTCGGCGCGGCGCTCGGCTCCTGGGGCGCCGGGATCATCTTCGATCTGTCTGGGAGCTACAAGCTGGCCTTTGCGCTGTCGATCGCGTCGTATCTGTGCGGTGTCGTCGCATTCTGGGCGCTGCGCCGCCCGCCGGTAAGGCAAGTTTAGCTTCCGCTGACGCGGGCTGGTGCCGAAGGTCGGGCGGATGTCCGACCGCAGTTGATGACCTAGCTCGCGATCAGCCCGCTAATGCTCACGCCGGCTTCGTGCAGATGCGTGCGCTCGGGTGGCAGGACGACCGTGACGGTGGTGCCTTTGCCGAGCGCGCTGTCGATCGTCATCGTGCCGCCATGCAGCTCGACCAGACGCTGCGCCAGTGGCAGGCCAAGACCGGTGCCGCCATGCGGGCGGGCGAGGCTGTTGTCGATCTGCCCGAATGGCTGCAAGGCGCGCGGGATGTCCTCTGGCGCCATGCCGATTCCGGTATCGGCCACTGAGATCACCACTTCGCCGGTGAGTGCGAGCGTCGCCGATACCGCGACCCGGCCGCCGGCCGGCGTGAACTTGACTGCGTTCGAGGCGAGGTTGAGCAGCACCTGCTCCAGCCTCAGTTCATCGGCGTTGACCTCAAGATTGGTCGGGCGGAAATCGAGCGTGATCCCCTCCGCGGCGGCGCGGTCGGCAACCATGCGGCGGCAGGTCTCGAAAATCGAGGCGACCGCCACCGGGGTGTCGTGCAGTTCGAGCCGCCCGGCCTCGACCTTCGACAGGTCCAGAAGGTCGTTGATGATGCGCAGCAAGTGGTGCCCCGAGCCGTGGATATCTTGCGCATAGTCGCGATAGCGCGCGTCGAGCGGCCCGAACAGCGCCGACGAGATGACCTCCGAGAAGCCGATGATCGCATTGAGCGGCGTGCGCAGCTCGTGGCTCATATTGGCAAGGAACTGGCTCTTCGCCTGGTTGGCGCTTTCCGCCAGGTCGCGCGCCGCGCGCAACTCGCTTTCGATATGGCGCCTGACGCTGGCGTCGCGCGCGACGGTGAACAGGTATTCGCGCTGGCCGAACTGCACGAAGCTCGCGGTGATATCGACCGGGATGGTGTGGCCGTCCTTGGTCACCCGGTGAGCTTCGAAGCTTCGAGAGCCGATCTCCTTAAAGGTCGCCCAGCGCTCCTGCCAGTTTTCTGGGGTGACTTCGACCGAGACGTGAAACACCGACAGTTCGAGCATTTCGTCGCGGGTGTAGCCGAGCTGCCGGCAGGTCGCGTCATTGACCTTGATGTAGCGGCCTGACCGGTCGACGAGGCAGATCGCCTCGGAAGAGCGGTCCATTGCCAGCTGGGTGAGCTCGAGATCCTCTTCGGTCGCCCGCCGCACCTCGACCTCGCGCTGCAGCGTCTCGGCGAGGTGGCGCAGCCGGTCGGCGCGCACCCGGCTGGTGATCAGGTAGAGCGCCAGCAGCGCGGTCAGCAGGAGGCCGGCGCCCAGTTCGAACCAGCCGGCGCCGGCGATCCTTTCGGCGAGAAGCTGCGGTGTCGCCCGCATGATCATGGTGAAATCGCGCCCAGCAAAGCTGAACGACGATCCCCAATACGGCTGGACGAGCGCCGCTTTGTCGTCTCCCGGGTGAGTTCGCGCCTGGGCATCCGCCGCAAGATGATGGTAGATGAGCCGCTGCGCCTCGGGCGCCGCGTCGTCGATGACGTAGAGGTCCATGCCCTGCGGCACTGGCTCGAACTCGCCGATGATCGCCTCGATCGCGGCGCTGATCGACATGCGGAACGTCAGCACACCGACCGCGGCATCGTCGGCGCTGCGCTTCGTCATTGCCGGGTAAACCGGCACGAAGAGCAGGCTCGAATCCGGGCCATAGATCATGTGCATCGATTGCGTCGCGGCCATCGTGCCGGTGGTGAGCGCCTCGGTAAGCGCGTCGCCGCCAACCTTTGTCAGATCGAGGCCGATGGGCGAATTGACGTGCTCCGGCTCGACAAACCGCAGCGGATAGTAGACCTGCTGCTGCGGCGCGACCTGAAGTTTGTCGTCCGAGGTCTTGCTGCGGATGGTCAGATTGGCATGGCGCTCCACACTGAGCGCGGCTTCGAAGCCGGCGCGGCCTTCATTGCTGACCCGCGGCGCCCAGGCGAGGTTTTCGACGCCCGATTGCAGCACGCTGCTGGCGAGGAGGACGTTTTTGGTGTAGGCCCGGAATTGCTCGGCACTGAGGTTCTGATAGGGCAACGCCGCGGCAAATCCCTCGATCGTGCCCTCGTAGCGACTCAGTACCTCCTGCAGGTCGCGCGCACGGCCCTCCGCCTGGGCCGAAAACTCGGCCGAAACCTGGTCCCGCGCCGTGTTGCGCGCATGGTCGAAGAGCGAGGAAGACGCAAGAATGCCGAGCGCCGCGGCGAGCGCGGCCGGCCAGTGCTTGTAGCTGCTCTTCCAACTCATTCCGTGCGGATCCTCGGACCCTCCGCCAGGGCAAGCAAGCAAGAATGCCAGCAATTTCGTTGACTAAGGGTAAAGTAGTGAAGCCTTAACCGTCGTGCGGTTATCGCTGTCGGCTACCGCAACCTTGGTGGCGACACGAGATGGCGATCGCGACAGGCTCCCGCCTGAATTCCCGGCGCTGGTTTTTCAAGGCAGTCGTGGTTGCTCTGGGCATGGCGTTCGTCGTCGTCGCGCACGACCCGGCGCGGGCGGGCGCGCTCGACGACATCCGCGCACGCGGCGTGCTCGTTGTCGGCACCAAGGGCGATTACCGCCCCTTCGGGTTTCGCGACGATGCCGGGATTGTCGTCGGCTTCGAGCCCGATCTTGCCGCCGAGGTCGCCAAGGCGCTCGGCGTCAAGCTAAAGCTCGTGCCGGTGGTCGCGGCCAACCGCATCGCGATGCTGCAGTCGGGCGATCTCGACCTCGTTATTGCGACGATGAACGTCACGCCGGAACGCGCCAAGCAGGTCGATTTTGTCGAGCCGAGTTATTACGCCTCGGGTGTCAACGTGCTGGCGCCAAAATCGGCGCATCTGCATGTCTGGCAGGAGTTGCGCGACAAGCCGGTGTGCACCGTCGAGGGCGCCTACTACGTCGCCGAGATCAAGGAGCGCTACGGCCCGGACCTGCACCTCTACAAGGACACCAGCCAGGTCTACGCGGCGGTCAAGTCAGGCGAATGCTTTGCCGCCTATGACGACACCGCGCTGATCGGCCAGCTGCAGACGCCCGGCTGGGAGGATTACGAGATGCCGCTGCGCTCGGTGCTGCTGCAGCCCTGGGGCATGGCGGTGAAACAGGGCAATACTGAGCTCGCGCAGTTTGTCGGCGACCTGGTCAAGAAATGGCACGCCGGCGGGCATATCGAGGAGCTCGAAAAGACCTGGCACATCCCGCCCTCGGTCTTCGCCGAGGAAATGCACCGCCGCTTCGCTGATACGGAGTAGCTAGCGCGGCTTTCGCGCCAGCGCCTCGACCGTCCGCGCGAGCCCGGCTTCCTGGTTTCGCGCCGAGTTGATCTGCATCTCGACGAGCCGCTCGCCGAGAATGAGGTGGGTGCCGAGCGTCCCCGGCCCTTCGCGCTCCAGCCGCTCGCGATTGCGGATCGTCGCCTGCATCGTCCCCGCCGTTGTGTCGTTGAACACCGTAATCTCGAACCCGGCGTTGACAAGCTGCGCCCGCATCTCGTCGGGGGTCGCCAGAAAACTTGTCGCCGCCGTCTCGGCCCACGGCACCGGATAGCGAAATTTGCCGTCCTTGCCGCGGCACAAATTCGACAGCGCCAGGACTCCGCCGGGTTTCAGCGCGCGAAACGCCTCCCGGTAAAACTGGCCCTTGTCCTCGATGTTCATGATGACGTTTTGCGAATAGGCGCGGTCGAATTCGCCGTCGCCGACCGGCAGCGCCAACGCACTGCCGTTTTTGATCGTGATACGGTCGGCGAGCCCGGTTGCCTTGTTCAATTCCACAGCCGCGGCGCAGAATTCCGGGGTCAGGTCGACCCCGGTGACGTAAACCCCGCATTTGGCGGCGAACCAGCGCGCCGGGCCACCGATCCCCGAGCCGATGTCGAGGATGTGCTCGCCCGGCTCGGGCTTTAAGAGCTCGACCAGCTCCTTGGTGGCGACGATACCGCGGCCGTGAAGATGGTCGAGCACGGAGAGCGCATCGACCGTGACTGGCGTGTCGGCGCCGTTGGCCACCTTGAGCGCGGCGAGGATGCGCTCGGCGATCCCGGCGGTCCCGTAATGCCGCGCGACGTCGGTCTCGATAGCCATCGCTTAATCCTCGCGCTTAAATGTGACTTCTTGGAATGCTAACGCATACCGGCGGCGCCAGCCCACTCCGCCGCCTTAGGTTGGGCGGATGCCCAAGCGCACTTGATAACCTTGGGAGAGACGAAATGGCCTTGAAGATCGAGCGCTTTCAGCCGCCGGGCATGGATGTCCGCATGCAGGAAGGGAAGGCGGCCTATTCGCATGTCGTGACCGTGTCGGGCACCGGCAAGCTCATCTTTATCGCCGGCCAACTTGGCCGCGACGCCGCTGGCGATATCGTCCCGGGCGGGATGCGCGCGCAGATGGAGCAGACCTTCAAGAACCTCGACGCCTGTCTCAAGGCGGCCGGCGCGACCTGGGCCGATGTCATCAAGACCAACACCTTCGTCACCGATTACGAGGCGTTCTCGCAATGCCGCGACGTGCGCATGCGCTATTTCGGCATTGCCACCCCGACCAGCACGACGATCAAGATCAGCGGCCTTGCCCAGCCCGAGGCGCTGCTCGAGATCGAGATGATCGCCGCGATCGACTGATGGGTTCGCCGCCAGGAGGGCATCGATGGCCGACGCTGTAGCCGGGTCTCTGGGGAACGCCGCGCCCTATGTCGATGCAGCGCGCGCGCTGGCGCCGCGCATTCGCGAGCTGCGCCAGGACATCGAGCGGCAACGGACGTTGCCTGCCGAGCTCGTCGAGCGAATGACCGACGCGAGGTTGTTCTCGTTGTGGCGCTGCCGCGCTTTTGGCGGGCCGGAACTCACCTTTGCCGAGTTCGCGCATGTCATCGAGGAATTATCGCGCGTCGATGGGTCGGTTGGGTGGTGCGCGATGATCTCGGCGGTGTTTCACCGTCTCTCGGGCTATGTCTCCGACGAGATTGGGCGGGAAGTCTTTGGTGATCGCAGTCGCATTGCCGGCAGCGTCAATCCGACTGGAAGGGCGGTCGCCGTGCCCGGCGGGTATCGCGTCAGCGGGCGCTGGAGCTACGGCAGCTTCATCCAGCACAGCCACTGGACACTGGGAAATTCGATCATTTACGACGGCGATGCGCCGCGCCGTGACGCCAACGGCGCCCCGGACATTCGCTTCATGATCATGCCGACCGCCGATGTGGAAATTATCGACATCTGGCACGTCGCCGGGCTGCGCGGCACGGGCAGCAACGATTTCCAGGTCGCCGATGTGTTTGTGCCGGAAGAACGCTCGGTGCCGGCTTTCACGACCACCCCGCTGCAGCCCGGCCCGCTTTACGCGACCCCGATGATCACGATCTTCGCCGCATCGCTCCCTTGCGTGAGCATCGGGATCGCGCGAGGCGCCATCGATGCGTTCACTGCCTTGGCCGAGGGCAAGACGCCGATGGGTTCGTCGGTACGCCTGCGCGAGAAGCCCATGGCCCAGGCCGATCTCGGCCGCGCCGAGGCGCATTTGCGCGCCGGCCGCGCCTTCCTGTTCGAGGCGATCGGCGAGATCTGGGATGAGGCGGCGGCGGGCAGAGCTCTAACGATGCGTCAGAGGGCCGTCGCTCGGCTCGCCGCGGCGAAGGCTGCCGATGCATCCGCCCAGGCGGTCGATCTGCTGTTCAATGCCGCGGGCGGCACGGCGTTGTTCGAGAGCACGCCATTGGAGCGGTGCTTCCGCGATGTTCACGCCACGACGCAGCACATCGGGACGCAGCCAGCCAATTACGAACTCGCCGGGCGCGTGCTCCTGGGCCTCGATCCGGGCACCCCGAGGTTCTGACCAGCTCCGTAAACTGGGGGAGGCCTATTCGCTCTTCTTCACCACCTCGTAGAGCCGTTCGTCGTAAAGCGCGCCCTCGAACGGCACGAGCTTGGCGCGGAACGCCTTGGTGTGGTCGGCGGCGGCGTGCGCCTCCAGATTCTTGCGATTGGCCCACGTCTCGATCAGATGGAAATGGTTGGCGTGCCCGTCCCAGATGACGGCGTCAAACCGCAACTCGCCGGGATCGCTCGCGCTCGCTTCGGCCAGCGTCTTGACCATCGCGTTCACCTCGTCCTTGCCGGCGGGGAAGACGTCTACATGGGTCAGCACGAAGACCGCGCTGGTGAGATCGGCGTTCGGCTTCGCGCCGCTAGCCGACAGCGGCACAAAGAGCCGCGCGTCGAACGGCGCGAGGAAGATCGGCTGGAGCTTGTCGGCGAGCGCCTTTGTCGCCGCCGCGTGCGCCTCATACGAGGCCTTGTCCTTCCACGCCTCGACAATCGCGAAGCGGCCCGGCCGGGCGATCTCATGCAGCGCGGTCAGCTCCGTATTGCCGTCGGCTTTGCGCGTTGCGTCGGCGAACTGCCGCAACAGTGCTGCGGCCTTGCGCGCACCCGAGGGCGTGACCTCGAAATAGGTCACGACATAGACCGGCCCCGCCGGAGCAGGCGCAGCCGCGGCGGGCGCCGAGGCGGCCGGTGCAGGCGTTGGCGTCGCAGCGGCGGGAGCGGGCCCCGGGGCAGGAGCGGCAGTCGGAGCCGGTTCGGTGGTCTGTGCGGGAGCGGCCGGGGCATTTTGCGCTGGCGGGTTCGCGGGAGCTGGCGTGGCTTGGTCTGCCGGCGGGCTGGCTGGCGCCGGGACGGCTTGGGCGGGCGGCGGGCTCGCCGGCGTCGACGGCTGTGTCTGTGCCTTTGCCGGCTGGATCGCGCTGGTCAGCACCATCGCGCCGCCAAGCAGCATCAACGAGATCGACCGCATCGCGCACCTCCCCTGGTTCCGCCACCGCGGCGGGTTGTTATCGTGATGATGCTGGCACAACCTTCCGGGGAAGCGCAATTCGCTGCGGTGCAAACCCGCCACTATTGGAACTTCGGCATGACCTCGTGGCAGATCAGCTTCAGGGAGCGCATCATCGTCTCGGCCGGGATCGCCGCGCCAAAATTCAACTCGAACAGGATGCCGTCGATGCCGAGCTCGTTTTCAAGCTCCTTCAGTCGGTCGACCACCGTGTCCGGCTCGCCGACGATGACCTTGTCGCGGATCACATCGTCATACGTCGCGCGCTTTACTTCCTCAACCTCGGCGCGGCGGCGCGCATTGGGCGAGCCTTCGAGCCGGTCGATCAGCGATTTGTACCCGGCCATGATGCTCGGCTCGCCCTCTTCGCGAGCCTCCGCATCGGTCTCGCCGCAATGCATCGAGAGGCGCAGATAGACCTCGGGCTTGCCGGGGTTGCCGGCCTCGTGCCACGCGTCGCGATAGGCCTTGAGGTCGGGCTTTAGTCCGACGAGCGAGCCGCTGCGCACCGAAACGAAGAGCGGGTAGCCGAGCCGCCCCAGCGTCGGAAACGTGTCCTCGCTCGCGCCGGCGATGCGGATCGGCGGGTGCGGCTGCTGGAAGGGCCGCGGCACCGCCTTCGCCTCGTTGAAGCTGTGGTACTTGCCGTCATACGAAAACGTCTCGTTGGTCCACGCCGTCTTGAGAATGTCGAGCGTCTCGTAAAACCGCTCGCGGCTTTCGGAATAGGGGATGCCATAAGCGGCGTAGCCGCGCGGGTTGCCGCTGCGCCCGGCGCCGAGGATGAAGCGGCCGCGGCTCACGACATCGACCGTCGACGTCTCTTCCGCCAAGCGCAGAGGGTGGGTCAGCGGCAGCACATGCACCGCGGTGCCGATCTTGATGCGCTTGGTGCGCGCGGCGATCTGTCCGGCGACGTTCATCGGCGCGCTCAGCACCGAGCGGCGCGCTTGCTGATGGATTTCGGCGAGCCAGAACACATCGAGGCCCCATTCGTCCGACGCCTCGACCTGCTCGAAGCCCTGCGCGAACGCGTCGGCGTCGGATTGCCCCGGCACCTGCCGGTGAAACTCGTGATACCAGCCGAACTCCATGGCCTTGCCCTCTGTCCTCACAGAACCGCAACCCTAGGCCGCGTCCCGCCATCAAACAAATACTGTTCTTTGATCCGCCCCATACCGTAGAGGCATGACTAGCTGTATGCTCGAACCAGACGGCTTTCAAAAAGGGTGCCGCGATGGAGCTGCGCAGCCTGCATTATTTTGTCCGTATCGCCGAACTCGGCAGCATCACCCGTGCGGCGGCGCATCTCCATGTCGCGCAGCCGGCGCTGACCCGCCACGTCCAGCGCCTCGAGGACGAGCTCGCCGTCGCGCTTTTCACCCGCGCCAATCGCGGCGTGCGGCTGACCGAGGCCGGGCAGAAACTGCTCGACGGCGCGACCCGCATCCTCAGAGACATCGAGCGCACCGGCGACGAGATCCGCGCCCAGGACGCGCACCCCTCCGGCAAGATCATCCTCGGCATCACCCCGACCCTGTGCCCGGTGCTGGTGCCCGAACTCTTCGCCCGGATGCGCCGCGACTACCCGATGATCGAGCTGAAGGTCATGCATGCCGGCATGGTGCGACTCGAGGAATTCGTCATCGACGGCCGGGTCGATATCGCGCTCCTCTCCGAGCTGTCGCGCAGCCGCCTCATCCAGTCGACCCGGCTGGCCGTGGAGGAGATGGTTCTGGTGACGCGTCCCGGCGCGCGGCCGCCCGGAATCGTCACCGGCGACGAGCTGCGCCGTACGCCGCTGATCCTTGGCGACGGGCTGCGCGCGGCGATG
>DATHCK010000086.1:0-13144 GCA_035319545.1 Allostellaceae bacterium
TGCCTGGCCCCGATTTCCCGACTGGCGGTATCCTCGTCGAGCCGGCGGACAGTATCCGCATGGCTTACGAGACCGGGCGCGGTAGCTTTCGGCTGCGGGCACGCTGGGCGAAGGAGTCACTCGCCCACGGGCTCTATCAGCTCGTCGTCACCGAAATCCCGTTTCAGGTGCAGAAGAGCCGGCTGATCGAGAAGATCGCGGCGCTGCTCGAGGAAAAAAAGCTGCCGCTGCTCGCCGATATCCACGACGAGTCGGCCGAGGACGTGCGCCTCGTGTTCGAGCCGAAGACCCGCAATGTCGACCCCGACGTCTTAATGGAACAGCTGTTCCGCACGACCGAGCTGGAAGTGCGCGTGCCCTTAAACCTCAACGTCCTCGATCCGCAGGGCGTGCCGCGGGTGATGAACCTGAGGGAGGTGCTGCGCGAGTTTCTCGACCATCGCCGCATCGTGCTGCAGCGGGGCAGCCGCTATCGGCTGGCGGCGATCGAGCGGCGGATGGAGGTGCTGCGCGGTCTTGTTATCGTCTACATCAATCTCGACGAGGTGATCCGCATCATCCGTGAGGAGGATGAACCCAAGGATGCAATGATGGCTCGCTGGGGCCTCACCGACATGCAGGCCGAGGCGATCCTCAACATGCGGCTGCGCGCGTTGCGCCGGCTCGAGGAAGTCGCGATCCGCAAGGAATTGGACGAATTGAGCGCGGAGGCCGGCGACATCGAGAAGCTGCTCGGCAGCGAGCGCCGGCAATGGACCGCCCTCTCAAAGGAGATCGCCGCGACGCAAAACGAATTCGGCGGCGACACCGCGCTCGGCCGTCGGCGCACGACGATCGGTGAAGCGCCCGAACCGCTCGACATTCCGGTGACCGCGCTGATCGAGCGCGAGCCGGTCACGATCCTTTGCTCGGAGAAGGGCTGGATCCGCGCTGTCAAGGGCCACAACGTCTCCGCCGCCGAGCAGCGCTATAAGGAAGGCGACGGCCCGCGCTTCGCGGTGCCGGCCGAGACCACTGACCGGCTGGTGATTTTCGGCAGCAACGGTCGCTTCTATACGCTAGGGGTCGATCGGCTGCCGTCCGGGCGCGGCCAGGGCGAACCACTCCGGGTGATGATCGACCTCGCCAACGAGTACGATGTCGTGGCGATGTTCCCTTATCGGCTCGGCATGAAAATCCTCGTCGCGGCAAGCGATGGACGCGGCTTTATCGTCGATGGCGAGGAGGCGCTGGCGCAGACCCGAACCGGCAAGCAGGTGTTGTCGCCCGGCAAGGGCGAAAAGGCGGCGGTCTGTGTGCCGGCCCATGGCGACGCTGCGGCCTTTGTCGGCGAGAACCGCCGGATGCTGGTCGTCGATCTCGAGGAAATCCCTGAGATCACGCGTGGCCGCGGCGTGATCCTGCAACGCTACCGGATGGGGAAGCTCGCCGACACCAAGGTGTTTCGCCTCGCCGACGGCCTCTCCTGGCGCCAGGGCGAGAACCGCACCCGCACCGAAACCGACCTTACCGCGTGGCGCGGGCCGCGCGGCGGAGCGGGCCGCAGCGTTCCCAACGGTTTCCCGAGGAACGGCAAGTTCGGCTGACTGTGCGACCTCGCCGTTGTATGCCTTTATCGGGAGTGTGCTGGTCGTACTTGAACAGAGTCAGCATTTGTCAAGATTAAAACATAAAACGATAATATTAATTATATAAATGCTTGACTAGAAAACATCCTTGATAACAAGTTAAGCAAACTATTCAACGGTCCTTAAGGGGAGCGGGGAATGGATATTCGAACCGAGAGAATCAGTGAATTAATTAAACAGCTTGCCCGCGCCCAGGCTGATTATGAATGGGCCTGCTCACGTGGTGACGCGGAGCGTGCTTTACGGATTCGACTCAAGATAAGCGCGATCGCTGCCGAGCGGGATCGGCTCATGAGACCCGTTTCCCCGTCTGGTTGCGCCGATCTTGTGAGCGCCGCCCGCTAGACGCCGCTCATCCATTTTCAGTTTATCGAATTTTGCGGTGAGGTTGATCTAGCGATCGAAATCGACCGCCGTCGTGTTGGCGCCGCAGAGCAGCACGGCGACGTGCTCGTCTCCCGCTGGCTTGTAGCGGCCGGAGAGCAGCGCCGCCATCGCCGCCGCGCCGCCCGGCTCGACGGCCACGCGCAGCACGTCCCACAGCCGGCGCTGCGCATCGCGGATCGCCTCGTCGGTGACCAGCACGGCCTCAGCGATGTAGCGCCGCGCCAGCGGGAACATCAACTGGCCGACCTGGCGCGGCGCCAGCGAGTCGGCGGCGATGCCGCCCGCCGGCGCATCGACCGGCCGCCCGGCCTTCAGTGCATCGTACAGGGTCGGCGCCGTTTCGGGCTCCACCGACACCACGTGCGTCGCGCCGCGAAACCATGCGGCGACGCCGCCGATCAACCCGCCGCCGCCCGTCGCGACCAAGAGCGAATCGATGTCAGGGCGGTCGGCTTCGAGCTCGAGCCCGACCGTGCCTTGGCCGAGCAAGGTCTCGGGCTGGTCGTAGGCATGGATCGCCAGCGCGCCCGTCTCGGCGATCCGCGTCTCGCTCGCCTTGAGCGCCTCGGCGTAGACCTCGCCGGTCACCACCAGCTCGGCGCCGTATGAGCGGATGCGGTCGAGCTTCGCGGACGAAGCGATCTTCGGCACAAAGATCGCCGCCTTGATGCCGAGCCGCATCGCCGCGAAGGCGACCGCCACGCCGTGATTGCCGCCCGACGCGGCGACCACCCCGGCCGCCGGTGCCTGGCGCGATAGCAGATTGGCAAAGGCGCCGCGCGGCTTGAATGAGCCGGTATGCTGGAGAAATTCGAGCTTCAGCGCCAGCGGTCCCGGCGCGACGCCGAAATCGCCGGCGTCGACGGTGATGACCGGCGTGCGCCGGATATAAGGCCGGATCAGCCGCTCGGTCGCGGCGATGCGATCACGGTCGATGAGTCTGTCTTGCATTTCAAGGCTTTCTCTATGTCTTCCATTTTAAGACGTTGCATTCTCCGGCCAAGAATGGCAAATGTTAGGAAATTAGCCAATTCCCGAAATGAACGTTTCCACCGCACTTCGCGCTCTTGCCAATGAACGCCGTCTGCAAGTTCTCGACTGGCTCAAGGACCCGCGCGCCCATTTCCGCGAGCAGGTCGACGGCGATCTTGTGGAGGACGGGGTCTGCGGCCTGTTGATCGCCGAGAAGCTCGGGGTGAGTCAGCCGACCGTGACCGAGCACATGAAGCTCCTCACCGAGATCGGCGCGGTGCGCGCCAAGCGCATCAAGCAATGGACGTTCTACAAGCGCGACGAGGCGCAGCTTCGCGCGATCAAATCAGCAATCGCGGAGACGGTATAAATGACCGATACAACGCCCGTGGATGCGACCCTGGACGCGACGGGTCTCTTATGCCCGCTGCCAGTGCTGAAGGCGCGGCGGGCGCTGCGCGAAGTGCCGGCCGGCGGCGTCCTCGAAGTGCTCGCCACCGACCCCGGCGCGGTCGAAGATTTCCAGCATTTCTGTCAGACCACCGGATGCGAACTGCTGGCTTCGAGCGAAGCCGACGGCGTCTTGCGCTTTCGCTTGAAAAAGCCGGGTTGACAGCGGGCGCGCAATGCCCATTTTCATCCCCGCCATGAAAGACGCCCTGCGAGCTCTTCGACGAATGCGCTAGCAGCCCCTGTGCGGGCTGCGAACGGTGCGCCTTTGCCGAGCGCGCCGCCTGTGTCGAAGCTCCAGCCTGCAAGGGATCTTTTTCATGACCCAGAGCGTCATTGCCCGCCGGACCGCCGGCGGGGTCAGCTACGAAGTCGATACTGCCAAGGATCGGCTCGACATCGGCCTGATCCATCATTTCCTGTCGCGCTGCTCGCATTGGGCGCTCCGCATCCCGCGCGAAACGCTGGAGCGGGCGATCGCTCATTCGCTGTGCTTCGGGCTTTACGCCGACGGGCGGCAGATCGGCTTTGCCCGCGTCGTCAGTGACGAGGCGACCTATGCTTATCTTTCAGACGTGTTTGTCGTTGCCGAGCACCGAAATTCGGGGCTGGGTCAGTTCCTGATCGAGGGGGTGCTTGCCCATGAGCCGCTTCAAGGGCTGAGGCTTTGGCAGCTCGTAACGCGCGATGCGGCATCGCTCTACCGGCGTTGCGGTTTCACCGACTTGGCGCCGTGTCGCACCTATCTACATCGCTTCGACCCCGACGCTTACGCTGCCGCAGAGCAGGATGCAGCCGACTGACTCTTTCCCTCCCGCGGGCTTGTCCCACGGGTCTATGAAAAGGGTCCGTCTATTCTTGGATGGCCGGAGCACGCCCGGCCAAGGGGATTGAAGAAGCGGCTCGGCCTGTGTGATACCGCCGCCTGCCATTAAGTCGGGAGGTTGGTATGGCGGCATTGATCACCACACCGCGGCTGTTGTCGATCGGCGGCGGCGCGCTCGGCGAGCTGCCGGCGCTGATGGCGCGGCTGGGCCTCAAACAGCCGCTGACCGTGACCGACCCGTTTATCGCCGGCTGCGGCATTCTCGACGAAGCGACATCGCTGCTCACCGGCGCCGGCCTGGCGTGGGGCGTCTTCCAGGACACTGTCTCCGACCCGACCACCGAGGTGATCGCCGCCGGCGTCGAGCGGCTCAAGGAAGCCCCCTACGACAGTCTTATCGCGATCGGCGGCGGCAGCCCGATCGACACCGCGAAGGGCATGTCGGTGCTGCACGCCAATGGCGGCGCGATGCGTGACTACAAGGTCCCGAACGACATTCCAAAGATGGGTCTGCCGATCATCGCGATCCCGACCACCGCCGGCACCGGCTCCGAGGTGACGCGCTTCACCGTCATCACCGATACCGAAACCGACGAGAAGATGCTGATCGCTGGGGTCGCCTGCTGCCCGACGGCGGCGATCGTCGATTTTGAGCTCACGCTGACCATGCCGCTGCGCCTCACCGCCGACACCGGCATCGACAGCCTGACCCATGCGATCGAGGCCTATGTCTCGAAACGCGCCAACCCCTATACCGACGGGATGGCAAAAAACGCGATGGGTCTCATCGCCAAGCACATCCGCACCGCATGCGCCGAGCCGCAAAACCGCGCGGCACGCGAGGCGATGATGCTCGGCGCGACCACCGCAGGGATGGCGTTCTCCAACGCCAGCGTCGCGCTGGTGCACGGTATGAGCCGACCGATTGGCGCGTTTTTCCATGTGCCGCACGGCCTCTCGAACGCGATGCTGTTGCCCGAGATCACCGCGTTCTCCGCGCCGGCTGCGCTCGACCGCTACGCTGATTGCGCGCGGGCCATGGGCGTCGCCGAGGAAGGCGAGGGGTCGCAGGCGGCCGTCGCTCGCCTGCTCGACGCGCTGCGCGCCTTGAACGACGATCTCAAGGTGCCGAGCCCCAAGGATTACGGGATTTCCAAGGCGCGTTACGACGAGCTCCTGCCGACCATGGCATTCCAGGCCATCGCCTCCGGTTCGCCGGCAAACAACCCGCGCGTGCCCTCGCAGGACGAGATCATCGATCTGTACCGGCGAGTGTACGGATAGCCGACGAAGAGGGTCTTTGACCCGCTCCCGGACATGCTAAGCTTCGAGTGGAACCGGGCGAGGGGACGGGACGATGGATTGGAACGAGCGACGCACGCGTTTTCGCGCGCTTTTGGCCGGCGGGCGCTGCGTTCATCCGGGCTCGGTTTACGATGCGATCTCGGCGCGGATCGCCGAGGATTTGGGGTTCGAGGTCGGTATCTTCTCGGGTTCGATCGGTTCGATGGCGGTGCTTGGCGCGCCGGACATCGTCGTCTTGACGCTCACCGAGTTCGCCGCCCAGGCGAACCGGGTCTGCCGTGCCGGAAATCTCTGCCTGCTGGTCGATGCCGATCACGGCTACGGCAACGCGATGAATGTCCGCCGCACGGTCGAGGAGCTCGAGACCGCCGGCGTCTGCGCAATGTCGATCGAGGATACTGTGCTGCCGCGGCCCTATGGGCCCTCGGGCAAGCCGACCCTGATCCCGGTGGAGGAAGGCGTTGGCAAGATGAAGGCGGCGCTCGATGCGCGCCAGGACAAGAATCTTGTCATCGCCGGGCGCACCAGCGCGCTCGCGATTACCGGGCTCGATGACGCGATGCGCCGGGCGAAAGCCTACGAGGCGGCTGGAGTCGATGCGATCTTCCTCGCCGGCGGCATCACCACCGGGGCGATCGAGGCGATTTCGTCGGAGATCAAGATCCCGCTCATCACCGGCGGCGGCGCCGGCACGCTCGCCGATCTCGACTGGATGGGGGCGCACAAGGTGCGCGTCGCGCTGCAAGGGCACGCACCGTTCAGCGCCGCTGTGCTCGCGGTGTACAACACGCTGAAGGCACTGCGCGAGGGCACCAAGCCGGAGGCGCTCACAGGCATCGCGCCCGCTGATCTGATGCGCCGGGTAACGCGGGGCGATCAGTACGCGCAGTGGACCAAGGATTTTCTCGGCGGGGAATAGGATGGGCAAAGCGGCTTTCGTGAGGGGTTTTGTCTCGGCGGCTTTGCTGTTCGCCACCGCCGGGTGCGCTGACAGCACCTGGCCACCGCAATGGGTCTGGGTCCCGACTTGGTGGGCGCATCCCGGGCAGCTGACGCTCAGCAACTATCGCTTCACCGATGCCAAT
Source organism: Allostellaceae bacterium (assembly GCA_035319545.1). Classification (GTDB taxonomy): domain Bacteria; phylum Pseudomonadota; class Alphaproteobacteria; order ATCC43930; family CGMCC-115725; genus DATARH01. Next base: position 6,654 of record DATHCK010000086.1, read on the forward strand.
ATCCAGGCGGTCATGGCGACAGGCCCGGATTGCATGCCGGCCGATCCGTCGGCGTCGCTGGCGGCGTTTGATCTGCCGTTCAAGGGCAGCCGGGTGATCGCCGCCGCGCCCAATTCGGATGTGTGCTGGCGGCGGCAGCTCGCCGACGGGCAATGGACCGACTGGAGCCGCGCCTTTACGGCTTCCGGCCGCTATGTCGACGCGCAGCTTTAACGGCGCCTAGCCGCCGCCTAAACTGCGGGAGATGACCGGCCGCCGCGATCTGTTTCCGCCGATCGAGCCCTATCGCACGGGCCGGCTGCGGCTCGATTCCCGCCACACCATGTACTGGGAAGAGTCGGGCAATCCGCACGGCAAGCCGGTGCTGTTTCTTCATGGCGGGCCGGGTGCCGGCGCGACGCCGGTGCACCGGCGCTTTTTCGATCCGGCGCACTGGCGCATCGTCATCTACGACCAGCGCGGCGGCGGACGATCGACGCCACTGGGCGAGACGACCGAGAATTCGCCGGCTCACCTTGTCTCCGACATCGAGGCGCTGCGGCGCGAGCTGGGCATCGCGAACTGGCTGGTGTTTGGTGGCTCGTGGGGTTCGACCCTGGCGCTGCTTTATGCCGAGACCTACCCGGAAAGCTGCCGCGGCCTGATCCTGCGCGGCATCTTTCTCGCCCGCCAGGCGGAGATCGACTGGTTCCTCTATGGCATCGCGGCGATCTTTCCCGAGGCTTGGCGCGCCTTTGCCGGTTTTGTCGGCGAGGAGGAGCGGGGCGATCTGCTCGCCGCCTATTACCGCCGGCTGATTGACCCGGATCCGCGCGTCCACATGCCGGCGGCACGCGCCTGGAGCCTCTATGAGGGTGCCTGCTCGACTCTGCTACCCAACCCCGAGACGATCGCCGCCTTTGGCGAGGATCGACTCGCCCTCGGGCTCGCGCGGATCGAGGCGCATTATTTCAGCCGCCATCTTTTCGCCGGCACTGACGACCTCATCCGGCGCGTTGATCGAATCCGCCATCTTCCCGGCGTCATCGTTCAGGGGCGCTACGACATGGTCTGTCCGATCCGCAGCGCCGACGAGCTGGCGCGCGCCTGGCCCGAGGCGGAATACGTCATCGTGCCGGATGCCGGCCATTCGGCGATGGAGCCCGGAATCCGCGAGCAGCTCGTCCTCGCCACCGAGCGTATGAGGAATGGCTAAGCATCAGAACGAATTGATCGCGCTTCGGTTTCACTTGCTGCGGGGATGATCGCGCCTAATATGCGTTTAGCGACCAGTGGCCTGGTTTGGCGGACGAGGGGGAAGCTCGTGAGAATGTCGGCGATCGCGAAGCATTTTTTGGCTGCGGCGATGCTTGTCGCCGTGGCGCTCGTCGCCCGGCCGGCAGCGGCGCAAATCCAGCTCGGTCCGATTTCGATTGGTTCGCCCGACGGCCCGCAGCGCCTCGCGTTTGGCGCCGGCGCGTTCGACATCACGCCGGGCGGCCAAAAATACGCAGGCACACAAGGCGTGTTTCGCGGCGAATATCATTTTGGCGATGTGCTGATCCCGCTGTTTTCGCCATTTATCGGCCTCGACGTGACGACGAAAGGCGGCACCTACACCTATGCCGGCTTTGGTTTTGACGTCAATTTCGGGCCGAACTGGGTGCTGACGCCAAACGGCGCGGCCGGCGACTATCAGCGTGGCGACGGTACCAAGCTGGGATCGTGGATGGAATTCCGTTCCGGCGCGGAGTTCGACTACAAGTTCGCCGACCAATCGCGGCTCGGCGTCTCTTTCCAGCACACGTCGAATGCCGGGCTGACCAAGTTCAACCCGGGCGAGCAGGAAGTTCTACTCGTATATCAGCTGCCGCTGCATTGGTGAGCGGCGCTCCGGCCTGACCGGAGGACGCAATGGACATTTCCGGAATAGCGGCTCTTGTCAGCGGCGGTGCGTCGGGGCTTGGCCGCGCGACAGCGGCGGCGCTGGCCGTGGCTGGGGCGAAGGTTGCGCTCCTCGACATCAACGGCGCGGCCGCCGAGGCGGCCGCACAGGAATTGGGCGGCATCGGCCTTGCCTGCGACGTCACCAGCGCCGTAGCGACCGAGACCGCCGTTTCCGTCGCCCGCGACACGCACGGCGCGGCGCGAATTGTCGTGAATTGCGCCGGTATCGGCCGCGCCGGTCGCATTGTCGACCGCGACGGCAAGCCGACATCGCTCGACGATTTCCGCCAGGTTGTCGAGGTCAATCTGATCGGCAGCTTCAACCTGCTGCGGGTCGCGGCGGCGGACATGGCCGCGCTCAGTGCGCTCGCCGACGGCGAGCGCGGCGTCATCGTTCTGACTGCGTCGATCGCCGCTTATGACGGGCAGATTGGCCAGGCGGCCTACAGCGCTTCGAAAGGGGGGGTCGTGGGCCTCACCCTACCGGCGGCGCGCGAATTGGCGCGCTACGGCATACGGGTCGCGGCGATCGCACCCGGCGTTTTTGCGACGCCGATGCTCGCCGGCCTGCCAGAGGCGGCGCAGACCAGTCTCGCCGCCGGCGTACCGTTTCCGCAGCGGCTCGGCCATCCCGACGAATACGCCGCGCTGGCGCTGCACATCTGCCGTAACCGCATGATCAACGGCGAGGTCATCCGCTTCGACGGCGCGCTGCGTATGCCGCCGAGGTGAGGGTCAGGGCGTTCCGCGGCTGCGGTCGCGCTCGGGAGCGATCTCGTCTATCGCCGCAGCTTCCTTGATGTCGCGCTCGCTCAGCCCCTCCACGTCATGAGTCGCGAGGACGATCTCCACACGGTTGTAGACGTTGAAGATTTCCGGGTGGTGATCCATCTTCTCGGCGATCAGCGCGATGCGGGTCAAAAACCCCCAGGCCTCGGAGAAATCGCTGAAGTGATAGCTTTTGCGGATCGCGTCACGGTCCTCGACCTCGCTCCAGCCGTGCAATGTCGCCAGCGCTGCGTGGCGCGCCGCGCCGACCAGCTTCTCGACCATGTTACCCTCCCGGTTTGCCGTCAGAGAGCAAGTGCGCAGGCGGATGGGCGCGGTCAAGCGGTAATGTCTTGGTGACGGCAACTCGCGCGCCGACCCTCGCCGATATCGAGGCGCTCGGGAAGCGAGCGCTCGAGACGATCCCCGAGGATTTCAAGCGCCATATCGGACCGCTGGTGATCCGCGTCGAGGAATTTCCCGATGAGGAGACCGAGGAGGCGATGGAGCTCGAAAGCCCATTCGACATCTTGGGTCTCTATCGCGGCGTCGCGCTGCCGCACCAGAGCGTCACCACCCCGCGTGTCGGGATCGACATGGTGTTCCTCTATCGCCGACCACTCCTCGATTATTGGTGTGAGACCGGCGAAGACCTCGCCGCCGTCGTGCGGCATGTGCTGATCCATGAGATCGGCCACCACCTCGGCTTTAGCGATGAGGACATGGAGCGGATCGAGGAGGAGTGAGGAGCGCGGCGACGCGCGATTTGAGCTCGGGCAGAGCCTCTGTGCGAAACCATGGGTTCTTTCGCTCCCAGGCGGTGGTACGCCAGCTCGGGTGCGGTAGCACGAAGAATTCCGGCAGGAACTCGCGCCACCGCGCGACCGTGCCGCCCAAGGGCTCGCGCCGCGTCTGCGGTAGGTAGTATCGCGTCGCGTAGCCGCCGACGAGCAGGGTTAGCCCGACCGCGGCGAAATGCGGCCGCAGCCGCGCATGCCACAGCGGCGCGCATTCGGAACGGGGCGGCAGGTCGCCGCCGTTCGTGTCGCGGCCGGGGTAGCAGAACCCCATCCCGATGACCGCGACCCGGCTCTCGTCGTAAAAAGCGGCGCGGTCGATCCCCAACCAGCCGCGCAATCGGTCGCCGCTGGGGTCGTTGAACGAGAGCCCAGTCTCGTGCACCCGCGTGCCGGGCGCCTGGCTGATGACGAGCAGCTTCGCCGAATTCAGCCCGCGCACGATCGGCCGCGGCCCGAGCGGCAGATGCGCCGCGCACAGCGTGCAACTGCGGATTTCGGCGAGAAGCCGGGTGAACGCTTCGGCGGGGTCCATTGCCCTTATAAATAATTGAAAAATATCATTTAAACGCCCTTGTTCAAACGGGGTTGCCGAGTCGCTGAAGGCGGCCGTTTGCTAAAGCGACAAAGCTGCGGCCTACCGATCACCCGGCATACCGGAATAGCAGCGGGGCTACGCGCTTCCGACCCCTGTCATCCGATTTTATCCCGGCTTGTTGTCGTTTGTCCGGTCCAGTTTCGGCGCCAATCGAGTTCGAAATCTCAGTGCCGCCGTTCTCCACCAAGGCGGACTTTTGGCGCCGCCACTTGCAACGCCTGCGGTGCCCCATGACGGTCACACGCAGTTTGCTCGTGGACGCAATCGCTCCCCCTGGCGCGCGATTCGGATAACTCCAGTGAAGAGCTTTCCTGTTGTATCATGAGGCGGGAAAGGAGGGCGTGAGACGTGGGAATGCTCCGGAAATACGCCGTCATCGATCCCCTGACCGGCAAGCTCGACCGTCGCATCTTCAGCGACCAGGAGGTCTATGACGAGGAAATGGAAAGGATCTTCGGGCGCGCCTGGCTAATGATCGGGCACGAGAGCTTGGTTCCGCAGCTCGACGATTTCTTCCACACCTATATGGGCGAGGACCCCGTCATCCTGACCCGCGACGGCCAGGGCCGGCTGCACGCGCTGCTCAACATGTGCCGCCACCGCGGTAACCGCGTCGTGCGCTGCGACGACGGCAACGCCAAGCGGTTCCTGTGCACCTATCACGGCTGGACCTACCGCAACGATGGCACGCTCGAGCACGTCCCGGGCGAGCGCGAGGCGTATTACGATGCGCTCGACAAGTCTTCTCTCGGCCTCATCGAGGCTCGGGTCGAGACCTATGCGGGCATCGTCTTCGCGACATGGGACAAGAATGCGCCAAGCCTCGAAGCCTATCTCGGCGACGCCCGCTGGTACTTGGATACGGTGTTCAACCGGCGCGACGGCGGCTCACAGGCGCTGGGCCCGATAAAGTGGCTGGAGCCGGTCAACTGGAAGACCCTGGTCGACAATTGCTCAGACAATTATCACGTGCCGACGAGTCATCTTTCGAGCGCCCGGGTCCAGACCCGCTTTATCGGCCGGCCCCCGCTGTCGCATGAGGACCAGTTCGCGAGCCCGAATAAGCACGCCTTCGTCAACGGTCACTCGATCACCTTTCGCGACGCCGACGACAACACGCCGCGCTACGTGCACGGAGCCTCGAAAGAGACGATGCGGATGTTTCAGGACTACCACGAGGCGACGATGCCCGAGATCGAGCGGCGGCTCGGGGCGCTGCGTGCGCGCCGCGTGCAGCTTGCCAACCATTCGATCTTTCCCAACGGAATTCTGGGACTGCGGCTGGCGCTGCCCCGCGGCCCGCTGAAGACCGAATTTTGGCATTTCGTGCTCGTCGACCGGGACGCACCCGAAGAATTGAAGCGGGTGATCCGCATCGGTAGCCAGGCAAATAACGGCGCGGCGGGCCTCTTCGAGCAGGACGACGTCGACAATTGGCGGCAGGTAACAGAGGCAAGCGCAAGCCGTCTAAGGCGCCGGCATCCGCAAGATCTGTCGATGGGGCTGGGGCATGCGGGGACGCACCCGGATTATCCTGGGATCGTTTCCGAGCGCTACATCTCCGAGAACAACCAGCGTCTGTTCTATCGTCGCTGGGAAGAGTTCATGAACGCGGGAAGCTGGTCCGATATCCCGCTCACTTCGATCTCCGCGCGCTTCGAGGGCAGCGCGACGATGCGCGGGTGAGGGGCGACGATGAGGTCTGTTCGTCCGAACGAGCCCAGCCTGGACGCGCGGCAGGCACTGTGGTTCCAGCTGATGCAGTTCTACATTCGCGAGGCCTGGCTGCTCGATGAGCGCCGGTTCAAGGAATGGCTCGATATCTTCACCGACGATATCATTTACTTCATGCCGCGGCGCAAGAACGTGCTGCGCCGCGAACTGCACCGTGAGGTGACGCCGCTCGGCGACCTGGCGATTTTCGAGGAAGACCGGCGCTATCTGGAGATGCGGGTGGCACGGCTCGACACAGGGATGGCCTGGGCCGAGGAACCGCCGTCGCGCACGCGCCATCTGATCGGCAATCTCGAAGCGACCCCTCTCGAGAGCGGCGATGTCTCGGCCCGCACCGCGTTTCTCGTCTACCGGTCGCATCTGGAGACCGATAGCCAGCTTCTTTCCGGCAGCCGCGAAGACGTACTGCGTCCGTTGGACGGCGGATGGAAGGTGGCGCGACGCACAATCGTGCTCGACGCCAACGTCCTCCTCGACAAAAACCTCAGCGTGTTTCTCTAACAGCCAGCCTCAGTAGCCCCGCAAAAACGCCAGCACCTGCGCTGTCCATTCGGCGGGCTTCTCGAAGGGCGCCCAGTGGCCGCAATTGTTCAGCAGCAGGAGGCGCGAGTCGGCGATGTGGTTGAGGATCGCGATCGACACCTCGAACGGCACCATCCGGTCGTAGC
>DATHCK010000087.1:0-4353 GCA_035319545.1 Allostellaceae bacterium
GCCTCGATCGGCAGTAGATGCCCGGAAGCGGCGAGACTATGCCCAAGCGAGGTCGCCAAATCCAGCGAAATTGCTTGTTCTTCACCAAACCGGCCGACACTGAGCCGGCGCAATTGGGTGATATGGCCGAGCGTACCGAGCGCCACGGCGAGATCGCGGGCAAGCGCGCGGATATAGGTGCCTTCGCTCACCGTCGCGACAAAATCGGCGTGATCGCGATCGGGGAGGGCGGTCAATTCGAGCTTATGGATCGTGACTTGGCGCTCGGCGAGGGGTGCCGCTTTGCCGGCGCGTGCCAACGCGTAAGATCGCTTGCCGGCGATTTTGATTGCCGAATAGGCGGGCGGACGCTGGGCGATCGCGCCCGTAAACCGCGGCAGCATCGCGCGAATCGCGGCCTCGTCAGGACGCCCGGGGTTCTCGCTCACGGTCTCGCCATCGCTGTCTTCGGTGTCGGTCGCGACCCCCCAGCGGACGCGAAAGCTGTACCGTTTCTCCGCCTTTGAGAGGAACGCGACGGTCTTGGTCGCCTCGCCGAGCGCGACCGGCAACACACCCGTCGCGAGCGGGTCGAGGGTGCCGGCATGCCCGGCCTTGAGACCGGTGGCGTGCTTCAGCCGGGTGACGACGCGGTTCGAGGTGATCCCGGCGGGCTTGTCGATCACCAGCCAGCCGCCGGCGCCCAGCTCATCCATCCTTGTCCCGCAGGTCGCGCGCCACCGCCTCGCTGTGCAGCACTGCGGCGACGCGGTCGGCGCTGTCAAAGGCGCGGTCGAGCGCGAAGCTCAAATTCGGCACGCGCCGCAGCCGGACGAGTTTCGCGACCTGACCCTTCAGATAGGGCGCGCTGCGCCGCAGCCCGGCGACAATGTCGGCGGCGTTGGCGCCGCCCAACGGCATCACAAACGCGGTCGCGTTGCGCAAATCGGGGCTGAGCTGCACCTCGGTTACCGTAACATTGGCGTCGAACAGTGCCGGGTCACGCAACTCGCCCGGCCGCAGCAGCCGCGCCAAGGCATGACGCACTTCCTCGCCGACGCGCAACTGCCGCTGGCTCCGTTCTCCGTGGCTTTCGCGATGATCGTGACGCGGCATCGGGCCGGCTACAGCGCGCGGGCGACTTCCTCGACCTCGAAGCATTCGATGACGTCGCCGACCGCGATATTCTCGTAGTTCTCGAACGCCATGCCGCATTCGTAGCCGTCGCGCACCTCGCGCACCTCGTCCTTAAAGCGTTTCAGGGTCTTGAGGCTGCCTTCGTGGATCACGACGTTGTCGCGCAAGAGGCGCACCTTGGCGCCGCGACGGACCATGCCCTCGGTGACCATGCAGCCGGCGACCTTTCCGACGCGGGTGATGTTAAACACCTCGCGGATCGAGGCATTGCCGAGGAAGCGCTCGCGCAAGGTCGGGGCCAGCATGCCCGACAGCGCCGCCTTCATGTCGTCGATCACGTCGTAGATGATCGCGTAATAGCGGATTTCCACGCCGTCTCGTCGCGCGAGGTCGCGCGCGGCCGGGTTAGCGCGGACATTGAAGCCAATGATCACCGCGCCCGTCGCCTTGGCGAGGATCACGTCGCTTTCGTTGATCCCGCCGACGCCGGAATGCAGCGTGCGGACCGCGACCTCGCCGGTCGACAGCTTGTCGAGCGAGCCGGTGATCGCCTCGACCGAACCCTGTGCATCGGCCTTGACGACGATGGGCAGTTCCTTCGTCGTACCGGTGCTGATCTGCGAAAACATCTCCTCGAGCGTGCTGCGTCCGGTATGGGCGGCCGTCTTCTCGCGGCGCAGCCGGTCGCGGTATTCGGCGATCTCTCGGGCGCGGCTCTCGCTTTCGACGACGACGAAATCGTCGCCCGCCATGGGCGCGCCGTTGAGGCCCAAAATCTCGATCGGGGTCGACGGCCCGGCCTCGCGCAAATTCTCGCCGCGATCATTGACAAGCGCGCGCACGCGGCCCCAAACGCTGCCGGAAACGAAGATGTCGCCGACCTTGGCCGTGCCGCGCTGGATCAGCACGGTGGCGATGGCACCGCGGCCGCGCTCCAGCTGCGCTTCAAGCACGACGCCTTCGGCCGGCCGGTTCGGGTTGGCCTTGAGATCCAACAGCTCGGCCTGAAGCAGGATCGCTTCCTCGAGCTTGTCGAGATTGGTCTTCTTGAGCGCCGAGACCTCGACGTCGAGCACCTCGCCGCCCAGTTCCTCGACCACCAGCTCGTGCTGCAGCAATTCCTGGCGAACGCGGTCGGGCTTCGCCTCGGGGCGGTCGATCTTGTTGATCGCCACGATGATCGGCACCTCGGCTGCCTTGGCGTGACGGATGGCCTCGACCGTCTGCTCCATGATCCCGTCATCGGCGGCGACGACCAGTACGACGATGTCGGTGGCGTTGGCGCCGCGTGCGCGCATCGCGGTAAAGGCCTGGTGGCCCGGCGTGTCGATAAAGGTGATCTGCTTGCCGCTCGGCACCGTGACGCTGTAGGCGCCGATGTGCTGGGTGATGCCCCCAGCCTCTCCGGCGACGACATCTGTCTCGCGCAATGCATCGAGCAATGAGGTCTTGCCGTGGTCGACATGGCCCATGACGGTGACGACCGGGGCGCGCGGTTCGAGCTCGGCATCGGCATCGGCCTCGCCGCGCAAGCCGATCTCGACATCGGACTCGGCGACCCGCCGGAAACGATGACCGAACTCGCCGACGACAAGCTCAGCGGTGTCGGCGTCGATAACCTGGTTCGCCGTCGCCATGACGCCCATCTTCATCAGCGCCCTAACGACATCCGTGCCGCGTTCGGCCATGCGGTTGGCGAGTTCGGCGACGGTGATCGTCTCCGGGATCACCACGTCGCGCGTGACCTTCGCCTGCTCGACCTCACCGTGCATCCGCAGGCGCTCGCGCTCGCGATGCCGCCGCACCGAGGCAAGGCTGCGCGTACGCTCGTCCTCATCGGACAGCGCGCGGGTGACGGTCATCTTGCCGGTTCGCCGACGAGGTTCGTCGCGTCGGACGGGCACCGCCGGGCGCCGGGCGTCGGGCCGCCCGCGCCGGAACGCCGATGGCGCCTCTTCCTCTTCCTCGGCCGGGATCGCGACTTTGCCGGCGGCTTGGAGCGCCGCGACTTTGGCGGCAGCGGCCTTGCCGGCGCGCTCGGCGACCTCGCGTCGCGATTCTTCTTCCTTACGGCGCGCCTCCTCGTCGGCGGAGCGTTGCTTGCTCTCCTCGAGAGCGCGCTTCTTGGCTTCCTCTTCGTCGACTCGACGCTTGGCTTCTTCCTCGGCGTGGAGACGAGCTTCTTCGGCGGCACGGGCTTCCTCCCGGCGCCGGCGATCTTCTTCTGCGACGACGGCGCGCTGGCGCGCCTCGGCATCGGCTTTCTGGGCGTCCTGAACGACGCGCAACCGGCTGGCTCGCTCGTCCGCCGTCAGAGCACGCGGCGGAAGCGAGACGACCCGCCGCGCCGGCTCCTCGCTCGGCGCACCTGGCGTCGATGGCGCCCGCGCGACAGCCGGCGCCGCAGCCTCGGCCTTTGGCGCTTCGGGCGGCTGACCGGGCAGGATGAGGCGCCGCTTTGGGCGCACCTCGACCGCCACGGTCTTCGAGCGGCCGTGCGAGAAGCTCTGCTTGACCTGGCCGGATTCCGCCGGCCGGTTGAGGCCGAGCGTCCCACCGCTCCGCAGGGTCAAAGGCCGCTTTTGTTCCTGGTCTACGTCACTCATTCGCTTCCGTACCACCATCGCGCGGCGGCGCAGCCGCCGTCGCGTTGTCTGATCCTTCGATCGTGGCGGCCGCGCGAAAACCGGCAAGCCGCCGCAACTCCATTTCGAGCCGGGAACATAACGGTCCCGGCCCGACCGCAACAAACGCCACCCTCTCGCGGCCGAACACGCCGCTCAATTCCTCGGCGTCGAGCACGCTGGCCGACGTCACGCCGCGTGCACTTGCCGCCATGCGGCGACGGCCCGCCTCGGCGCCGTCGCGGGCGAATAGCAACAGCGCCGCGTTGCCGCGGCGCACCGCTTCGCCAACCCGCTCGTAGCCCGCCACCGCCAGCCCGGCCCGTCGCGCCAGCCCCAGCGCGTCGCAGCAGCGCCGCCCCAGCAAGGCCTCGCAGCGGTCCGCGAACTCCGGCAGCACCACTACCGGGCGGCGCGCCGCCCGCGCGAACGCACGCTTCGCCACCGCCCGCTCCACTATATCCCGGCGGGGCAGCAACCACAAACCCCGTCCCGGCAGTCGCGCGTCAATATCGGGGACGATTGTCCCATCCGGACCGACGGCGCACCGCGAAAGTCGGGCGCGGTCGTGGCTTTCGCCCGTCACGATGCAGCGGCGCTGCGGGCCGGTTTC
>DATHCK010000088.1:0-12815 GCA_035319545.1 Allostellaceae bacterium
CCGGCGCGGCGTGGCGCAGGCCCGCGACGACCGCGTGGCCGCGCGCGGCAAGCGCCGGACACAAACCCGTCCCGATAAATCCGCCCGCCCCGGTCACGAGAATACGCGCCACGTTCCCGTTGCCCTTGGCCGGGCTTGACCCGGCCATCCACGTCTTCTACCCCAGCATCAGGAATAGAGACGTGGAATCCCGGGTCAAGTCCGGGGAGGGGACTCAGTGGTTTCTTGGTCTGCGCTATCCTCGCGGCTTGCTTGAGCCATCTCAGGTGGCGAAGACACAGCCCCCGCCAAACCTGCTCTTTCTCGTCACCGAGGATTGGTATTTCTGCTCGCACCGGCTGCCGGTGGCGCGGGCGGCGCGCGACGCCGGGTTCGCGGTCGGCGTCGCGACGCGGGTGCGCGACCATGGCGATCCGATTCGCGCCGAGGGCTTCGCGCTTCACCCTCTTGGCTGGAAGCGGCGCGGTGATGGGCTTTTTGGCCATCTGCGCGCACTTGTCGAGATCGTCCGCCTTTATCGCCGCGAGCGGCCCGATCTCGTCTACCACGTCGCGCTGAAGCCGGTGCTGTTCGGGGGGATCGCGGCCAGGCTGGCGGGTCTCCGTCCGTCGAGCGTGGTGTCGGCGGTGATGGGGCTGGGGATCGAGTTCACCGGCGGTGGTGCCGGCTGGCGCCGGCGAGCACTCGGCTGGGCGCTGCGCTTCACGGCGGGCAAAGGGCGCATCATCGTGCAGAACCCGGAAAACCGGGCGGCGCTCGCCTGTTTTGGCATCGATCCCGGCCACATCGCGCTGATCCGCGGATCGGGGGTCGACACGGCACATTTTGCTGTTCTGCCTGAGCCGGCGGAAGACGTGGTCGCCGTTGCGCTGGTTGGGCGCATGCTAAAAAGCAAGGGAGTGCTGGAGGCGGCCGAAGCGATCCGCCGGTTGCGCGCGGGCGGCGTTGGCGTCGAGCTTTTGCTGGCCGGTGCTCCCGACCCGGACAGCCGCGATTCGCTGAGCGAAGCCGAACTCGTCGAACTCGGACGTGAACCCGGCATCAAATGGCTAGGCCATGTCGCGGATGTGCGTGAGGTCTGGCGGCGCGCGGCGATCGCAGTATTGCCGTCGAGCTATGGCGAAGGCGTGCCCAAGGCGCTGCTCGAAGCCGCCGCTTGTGGGCGGCCGCTCATTGCGAGCGATGCGCCGGGGTGTCGCGAAGTTGTGGTGAATCGGGAGACCGGCATTCTCATTCCCGAACTCACCGCGACCCGGTTGGCGGCGGTGATCCAAATCTTCGCTGGAGACGCCGCACTGCGCCGGCGGATGGGCGAAGCCGCTCGTGCTCGGGCCGTCGCCGATTTTGACGATGCAATCATCGCCGAACAAACGCTGGCGCTGCTACGCTCGATGCTGGATGACGAGAGCGGGGGCCGATGATCCGGCCGTGGCTGTTTATCGCCGGCGTCGGGGGCGCCGCGTCGGTCATCGCCGGCGCGGCGGCGGCGCATCTCGCCGACGACACGGCGACCGCGACCCTGCTCACCAATGGCGCGCTGTATGGGATGATCCACGCGGCGGCTCTGCTGGCGCTGATCGGCGTCGCGCAAGGCCGCGAGCCGCGGCGTGGCGCGGCGTCGTTTGCCGGGTGGTGTTTCGCGATAGGGATCGTGCTGTTCAGCCTCGGCCAGTTCGCTCATGCCGCGACCGGGATACGGCAATTCGGCTTTGTCGTGCCGGTCGGCGGGACGGCGTTTATTCTCGGCTGGGCCTCTATCGCGATTCTTGCCTTTCGCCGGCGTTGAACGTGTAAGACTGCGGTCAGACGGTTCCGCGAGTTTCCATGACGACGCTGCTCTATACCCATCCGGCGTGCCTCGAGCATGACCCCGGCCGATATCACCCCGAGGCGCCCGCCCGGCTGCGATCGGTCCTCGACGCGCTGGCGCCGCCGGAGTTCGCCGTGCTTGAGCGTCGCGAAGCGCCCCGCGCGGCCATCGAAGATCTGACGCGCGTTCATCCTCGGCGCTTTGTCGAACGGCTGCTGGCGGCGGTGCCCAGCGCCGGCCATATCGCGATCGACGCCGATACGGTGATGTCGCCGCAATCGGGCGAGGCGGCGTTGCGCGCCGCCGGCGCGGTCGCCGCGGCGGTCGACGCGGTGATCGCGGGGGAGGCCGACAACGCGTTTTGCGCGGTGCGCCCGCCAGGTCACCACGCCTGCCCGGGCCGGGCGATGGGCTTTTGCTTGTTCAACAATGTCGCGGTCGGCGCCCTGCGGGCGCGGCAAGTGCATGGTCTCGCGCGCGTCGCGGTTGTCGATTTCGACGTCCATCACGGCAACGGGACACAGGATTGCTTCTGGGACGACGGCAGCCTGTTCTACGGCTCGACGCATCAATCGCCGTTTTACCCCGGCACTGGCGCGGCGGACGAGACCGGCGCGGCGGGCAATATCGTCAATGTGCCGCTGCCGCCGATGTCGGGGTCGCAGGCATTCCGGCTCGCGATGACGCGCGTGGTGCTTCCGGCGCTTGACGCGTTCGCGCCCGAATTGCTGCTGATCTCCGCCGGGTTCGACGCGCATCGCAGCGATCCGCTGGCGCAATTGCTGCTCGACGAGGCGGATTTCACCTGGGTTACCGAGCGTCTCCTCGACATCGCGCGGCACCATGCTGGCGGGCGGGTGGTATCGACGCTCGAGGGCGGGTATGATCTCCGGGCGCTCGGCGCGAGTGCTGCCGCGCATGTCCGCGTGCTGATGTCCATATAATCCGGGATCGGAATGAGCGAAGCGACGCTGCCCGACGATATTGCGGCGATGAGTTTCGAGGACGCGCTGGCCGAGCTCGAAGGCATCGTGCGCCGGCTCGAGGGTGGTCAGGTCAAGCTCGACGACGCCATCCAGTCCTATGAGCGCGGCGCGCGGCTCAAGCGGCATTGCGAGAAGAAATTGAACGAGGCGCAGCAACGGGTCGATCGTATTGTCATCGCGCCGGATGGCGGGGTGACGGTCGAGCCGGCAAAGCTCGATTGAGGGGACGGGGACGCTTTTGACATGACCGAGACGCTGTGGCGCGACGGGGTGTCGCTTGTCGACGCCCAAGCGATCACAATTGAGCTGACCGATGCCGTTCTCGACCGGCTGCTTGCGGTGCCGCCGGGACTTGAAGCGCGCGTCTACGAGGCGATGCGCTATTCGGCGCTGGCACCCGGCAAGCGGCTGCGCGCATTGATGGTTCTGGCAGGCTCGCGGCTCTTTAGCGTCGCCCGCAGCAGCGCGCTCCAGGTCGCAGCGGCGATCGAGATGGTGCACGCCTATTCGCTGATCCACGACGATCTGCCCGGCATGGACAACAGCGATCTGCGGCGCGGCCTGCCGACAAGCCACAAACAATTCGACGAAGCGACCGCGATTCTCGCCGGCGACGGTCTCTTGACGATGGCGTTCGAGGTGCTGTCGCATCCCGATGCGCATGGCAGCCCGTCGGTGCGCTGCGAGTTGGTGGCGGCGCTGGCGACGGCGGCCGGCTCGGCGGGGATGGTCGGCGGCCAGATGATCGACCTGATAGCCGAAAAGCAGCCGCTCGACATCGGCACGATAAGTCGGCTGCAGCGGATGAAGACCGGCGCGCTGATCGCCTTTGCCTGCGAGGCGGGGGCGATCCTCGCCAGGGCGCCGCACGAGGTACGGTTGGCGCTCAGGGGTTATGCTCACGACCTTGGTCTTGCTTTTCAGATCGCCGATGATCTACTGGACGTAGAAGGCTCGGCGGAAGAGACGGGAAAGCCCGTCGGCGCCGATGCCGCGGCTGGAAAAGCCACGTTTGTCTCGATACTTGGCGTCGAGCGCGCCCGCGCTCAAGCCGAGCTGTTGGTCGGTCAGGCCGCGGCCCATCTTGATTTGTTCGAGCAAAGAGCGGAACTTTTGCGACAGGTGGCGCGATTTGTTATCGACCGCCGGACGTGAGGAGCGTAGCGAGTGGAACAAAAGCAGAGCACGGGCATTTCGAACCGGACACCGCTTCTGGATAAGATCGAGGTTCCGGCCGACCTGCGGAAGTTCCCTGAATCTGACCTTCGTCAGATCGCCGACGAGCTGCGCAGCGAATTGATCGACGCGGTGTCGATCACCGGCGGGCATTTTGGCGCTGGGCTCGGCGTCGTCGAGTTGACCGTGGCGCTGCACTACGTCTTCAACACGCCCGATGACCGCTTGATCTGGGATGTGGGCCACCAGGCCTATCCGCACAAGATCCTCACCGGACGGCGCGACCGCATCCGCACGATCCGCCAGGGCGGTGGGCTTTCGGGCTTTACCAAGCGCTCGGAGAGCGAATACGACCCATTTGGTGCGGCGCACAGCTCGACCTCGATCTCGGCCGGGCTCGGCATGGCCGTGGCGCGCGACTTCAAGGGCGACAAGCGCGATGTGATCGCGGTCATCGGCGACGGCGCGATGAGCGCCGGCATGGCCTATGAGGCGATGAACAATGCCGGGTCGATGGATGCGCGGCTCATCGTCATCCTCAATGACAACGACATGTCGATCGCCCCGCCGGTCGGCGCGCTGTCGTTCTATCTGTCGCGGCTTTTGTCGTCGAAATCCTTCCGCTCGCTGCGGCATCTCGCCGGCGATATCGGGCGTTTTCTGCCGAAGCGTTTAGAGGTCGCGGCGCGCCGCGCAGAGGAGCTGGCGCGCAGTTTTGTCACCGGCGGCACGCTCTTCGAGGAGATGGGCTTCTATTACGTCGGCCCGATCGACGGCCACAACATGGACCACCTCGTGCCCGTGCTGAAAAACGTGCGTGACAGCAAGGAGACCGGGCCGGTCCTCATCCATGTCGTGACAGAGAAGGGGCACGGCTACGAACCGGCGGAAAATTCCGACGACAAATGGCATTCGGTGGCCAAGTTCGAGGTCGTCACCGGCGCCCAGGCGAAATCGACCTCGAAGGCGCCGTCCTACACCAGCGTCTTCGCCAAGCAGCTCATCAAGGAAGCCGAAAAGGACGACAAGATCGTCGCCATCACCGCGGCGATGCCGTCTGGAACCGGGCTTAACCTGTTCGGCGACAAGTTCCCAAGCCGCACCTTTGATGTCGGCATCGCCGAGCAGCACGCGGTGACCTTCGCCGCCGGCATGGCGACCGAGGGGATGAAGCCGTTCGCCGCGATCTATTCGACCTTCCTGCAGCGCGGTTACGACCAGGTCGTGCATGATGTCGCGATCCAGAAGTTGCCGGTGCGTTTTGCGCTCGACCGCGCCGGGCTCGTCGGCAATGACGGCCAGACCCATGCCGGCTCGTTCGACATCGGCTATCTCGGCGCGCTGCCGGGGTTTGTTCTGATGGCGGCGGCCGACGAGGCGGAACTCGTGCACATGGTGTCGACCCAGGTGGCGATCGACGATTGCCCCTCGGCGCTGCGCTTCCCGCGCGGCGACGGCGTCGGGGTCGAACTCCCCGCCGAAGGCGCGCCGCTCGAGATTGGCCGCGGCCGCATCGTCAAGGAAGGCACGACGATCGCGCTGCTCTCCTACGGCGCCCGTTTGCAGGAATGCCTGAAGGCGGCGCAAGAGCTCGGCACGTACGGGCTGTCGACGACGGTGGCCGATGCGCGTTTCGCGAAGCCGCTGGACACCGACCTCATCAGCCGCTTGGCGCGCGAGCACGAGGTCGTGATCACCATCGAGGAAGGCGCGATCGGCGGGTTCGGCAGCTTTGTGCTGCGATATCTGGCGCAGAGCGGACAGCTCGACCACGGCCTCAAGATCCGCTCTATGTGTCTGCCGGACGTCTTTATCGATCACGATTCGCAAGGCGCGCAGTACGAGATCGCCGGGCTCAATGCAAAGCACATCGTCGCGACCGCGCTGACCGCGCTCGGCCGCGAAGTGGCGGCGGCCCCGGCGCGGGCCTAGCCGAAGCTGCCCGCAAAGCGCCGCGCCGATCAGCTTCTCGTCGATCGCGGCCTCGCCGAGAGCCGCGCCAAAGCGCAGGCGCTGATCCTCGCCGGGGTGGTCTTTGCCGGCGAGCGGCGAATCGACAAGGCTGGCGAGACAATCGCCGAAGAAACCGACATTGAGGTGCGCGGCCGCGACCATCCCTGGGTGTCGCGCGGCGGGATCAAGCTTGCGTATGCGCTCAAACATTTCGCGATCGACGTGACGGGGCTTGTCGCGCTCGATATCGGCGCGTCGACCGGCGGGTTTGTCGATGTGCTGCTGACGGGCGGCGCGGCGCGGGTTCATGCGGTCGATGTCGGGCGCGGGCAGCTGGCCTGGAGGCTGCGCCAGGACACGCGCATCGTCGTGCATGACGGGGTGAACGCGCGCTATCTGACCGCGGACGAGATCGGCGAGCCGGTCGATATGGTGACCTGCGACGCGAGCTTTATCGGTCTCGCGACGGTGCTCCCGGCGGCGCTCGCACTCACCAAGCCGAGAGCGCAACTGGTAGCGCTGGTAAAGCCGCAATTCGAGGCCGGGCCCGCCGCAGTCGGCAAGGGCGGCGTGGTGCGCGACCCCGACATCCATCGCACGGTGTGCGAGGCCGCTGCGGCCTGGGTCGCGTCTCAGGGCTGGGAGGTCGTCGGCCTGATCGACAGCCCGATCACCGGTCCCGCCGGCAACAAGGAATTTCTGCTCTACGCCAAGCGTGATGCCGTGCGCTAAAACCCAGTCACATACTGGTGGAATACGTACAGAAGGCCCAAAATCGCAGCGCTGCAAATAAAGACCAATTTCATCGGCTCTACCTCCGTTGCCCGGTAGAGGATCAATCCACCTCTTGAACGAAGCGTTAAAGAACGGGACATGGCCAAAGGTGCGAGGCGCGGCGAGGCGGCCTTGACGGACAGATTCACCGGCTTCCGACCGGCCGCGTTCGAGTTCCTTCGCGGCCTTGTCGCCAACAACGACCCCAATTGGTTCAAGCCGCGCAAGGCGGTTTACGAGAGCGAGGTGCTGGCGCCGTTCCGCGCGCTGTTGACGGCGCTCACCGAGGCGCTCGACGCGGCGGGCATCCCGCTGGTCGGCGACCCGGCGCGCGGCATCTTTCGCATCTATCGCGATGTTCGGTTTTCGGCCAACAAGCAGCTCTACAAGACGCATCAAGGCGCGGTGCTGACCCGCTCCGGCGGCAAAGGAGATCCGGGCCTGCTCTATGTCCATTTCGAGCCGGGCGCATCGATAATCGGCGCCGGGTTCTGGCACCCGGAAGCGGAATTGCTCGCGAAACTGCGGGGCGCGGTCGTCGGCGACCCCGACGGGTTTGTCGCGATGGCCGAGCGGCTCACGAAGCGCGGCTATTCGGTGACCTGCGAAAACGAGCGGCTGATGCGGCTGCCGCGCGGTTTCGAGGCGGCCAAGGAGTCGCCGATCGCCGATTATGTGTGCTGGAAGAATTACCTGACCGATGTCGCGGTCAGCGACGCCGACATGCAGTCGCCCGATCTTGTCGGCCGCATCGTCGACTTCACGCTCGCGGCGCGGCCGCTGCTCGATTGGGGCTGGGACGCGGCGGCTGACGACAGCCCGCCGCCGCTCACCCTCAAGATGCCGACCCGGCCGCTGCCAAGGCCGGATTTTTAAAAGGCTGAACCAGGCGGCGATTGATCGGATGAGCGCGACCATTAAGAACATATAGGGAACAAAAAGACCCGTTCAAGAGGCGGCCCTTGTGAAGCCGCCTCTTGGAGACGTTCCCCTAAGCCCCGCCTTAGGCGGGGCGGCGAAAACTACTCTTGGAAGCCCGCCGGCGCGGCCTCGGTCTTGTCGAAGTCGAACTCGACCTTGCCGCCATGCGGGTCGTCAAAGAACAGCTGCCACAGGCCTTCGCGCACCCCGCCCTTCGGCAGGCGGCGCAGCTCGTACTCGACCCCGGCCTTTTTGAGCTTGGCAACGGTGCCCGGCAGATCGGTCGCGGTGAACGCCATGTGGTCGATCACGCCGGCGCGGTGCTCCTGCAGCTTGTCGCGATGGATCACGTGCAGGATCGGCTGGTCGCCGACATAGAGCCAGTAGCCCGGGAAGCGGAAATTCGGCCGCGGACCTTCCTCGAAGCCGAGCAGGTCGCAATAGAATTTGCGGGTCGTTTCGAGGTCGTCGCTCAACACGGTGAAATGGTTCATACCCTGAAGGCTCATCCGACATCTCCTCTGCGAAGGCGCCTATCCGCGAGCGGACATGGCAATATCCTAACCGAAGCGCCGCGTCGGGTGCGACGGGATTTTACGGCTTACTCCGCGTCGGGCTGGCGCGCCGGGGCAGCATCGGCGAAGGCGGGGATCGCCATACAGGTGTCGTAAACCGCCATGACCCGCTTAAAGGGGCTGAGGTCGGCGCCAAAGGTCTTGGCTGGCGTCACCTGGGTCACAAGTCCGATATCGGCGAAGGTCGGCTGGTTGCCGTGGCAGAATTTTCCGGCCTCCCTATGCTCGGCGAGGAGCGTCTCCATCGCCTGCAAGCCGGCCCCGATCCAGCGCCCGATCCAGGCGTTCAGCTGCTCCTGGCTCCAGTGCATCTCGTCGAGCAGATAATGACGGATGCGCGGCACGATCAGCGGGTGCGAGTCAGCGATGTTGATGAGCGCGAAACCGCGGCACCAGGCGCGCGCGGCGGGGTCTTTCGGGAGAAGCGGCGGGTTCGGGTATTTCTCCTCGAGATATTCGAGGATCGCCAGCGACTGGAACAGCTTCGCATCGCCGTCGATCAGCGTCGGCACGACCATCTGCGGGTTGATCGCTTTGTAGGCGGGGTCGAACTGGTCGCCCTTTTCGAGATGCAGAAAGGTGTCGTCATGCGCGATGCCCTTGAGGTTCATTGCGATGCGCACCCGGAACGCCGCCTGCGAGCGGTAGTAGGTGTAGAACTTCATGCCAAATTTCCCCTTGCTGACGCGGCCTTTCTAGCCGCCGCAGGCCCGCCCCGCCGCTCACTCGTTCGTGAGCATTGGTGGAACGGTTCCGCAGGCTATCGCTTTGCCAAAAGGTCGATCTCGACCAGCGCGCCGCGGGCGAGGCCGGTGACCCCAATGCAGGTGCGCGCCGGCAATTTCCCTTCGGCGAAACAGGAGCGCCAGACCGTATTCATCGCTGCGTAGTCGCGCTCGAAATGCGTGAGATAGACCCGCGCGAAGACGACGCGGTCGAGCGCGCTGCCGGCGCCCTTGAGCACGATCCTCAGGTTCTCGACCACGCGACGGGTCTGCGCCTCGATGCCGTCGGGAAGTGGCGCCGCATCGTCCTCAGGGTCGGTCGGCATCTGGCCGGTGACAAAGACCCAGCCGTCGGCGGCAACGGCGTGGCTGAACGGCGCGACCGGCGTCGGCGCGCCGGCGACCATGAGAAACTCGATCACGCGCGGCTCACTCCGCCGCCGGCGGCCGCAGCGTCTCGGCGGCCTTCCCGCCCGCCTCGGCGCGGCGGCGCGCATGGTCGACCGCGTAGCGCCGCCAGGCGATGACCCCTGCGTCGGTGCGCGAATAAATCTCCTTGCCGGGGATGACCTTTTCGAGGATGCGCTTGTCCTGGTCGGAGAACAGCCAGTCATGCACCCATGACAGCCAGCAGATCCAAAACAGGCGCTGCTTCAGCGTCCGCCACACTCCCTGCCGCCGGAAGAGGCTCCAGCTGTAATAAAAATTGCTGTGCGCATCGATCGGCGTCACCCAGCGCAGCACGAAATAGTCGCCGCTCGGCCGGCCGATAAAGGTGGCGCCGGGCATCAGCGAAGATTGCCGGTACTTGACCCCGTATTTGACGATCGCTTGATCGGAGGCCTTGATCTCCTTGCCGCGCCCGGTCGGCTTCAAAAAGCGGTACCAGGTCTCGTTCTTCGGCGGGAACGTGCCGAGACCCGGATAATCGGCCGACGGGCGGCCGTCTTTCGAGACGTAGCCCACGCCGTTGTCGTCATCGAGCGGGAAGGCGGCAAGTTTCGAGGCAAACGGGAACACCGGCTGGAACTTGAGCTCGGGTGAGTTGCGGTGGACAAATGGCGCGTGCATGTCGTGGCACAGATTGTCCTTCATGATGCGCCAGTTGCAGCGATAGGTGCGCCAGGTCGCAAAGCCGTGCCAGTCATCGGTCGCGACCAGTACATCGGGCACCTCGTCTTCCAGCGGTGGCGCCGCGATATCGCCGACAAACACAAAGATCGCCCCGCGCAGCTCGCGCACCGGGTAGGATTTGACCGCGATCTCCCGAGTCGCGGACGCTTCGGGCCCTTCCATCAGCCTGGCGACGCAGAGCCCGGTCTCGCCGGAAAACGTCCAGCCGTGGTAGGGGCAGCTGATCGTGCCGCTGCCGGGATAAAGGCATTTCCCCTGCGACAGCCGGGCGCCGCGATGCGGGCAACGCTCGGACAGAGCGTAGAGCTTGCCGGTGTCGCGGAAGACGACGATGTCCTCGCCGAGCACCCTGACCGACTTCGGCTTGCGCCCCAGCCGCCACGCGGCCATCACCGGGTACCAGTAATTGCGAAAGCCCAACTCCGGCAGCCCCGCTCCCGCATAGGGGTCGTCGTCGACCACCCGCTCACCTCGAAGCTGCTCGGTAGTCATCCGCTCCTCCTGCCCGCGGCTGCATCTTAAACCCGAGCGGCCCGAACCAAAAATTGCCGTGCTCCGTTCAGGAGTATAGAGCTTTGACGTACCGTATCTCGCGGGAGCCCCAATGCCCGACCTGCCGCATGACGCCGCCCCGAAGCCGACATTGCTCGCCGAATACCGGCCGCCCGATTTTTTGATCGAAACGGTCGAGCTCGACTTCACCCTCGGCGAGGACGAGACGCTGGTGCGCTCGCGCCTCGCGGTGCGGCGCAATCCGGCCGCCGGTTCGCCGAAAGCGCCGCTGCGCCTCGACGGCGAGGAATTGGCGCTCAGATCGATCGCGCTCGACGGGCTGCCGCTGCGCGCCGATCTCTACACGATCGAGCCGGAGGGCTCGCTCGTTATCCCCGACGCGCCGGAGCGCTTCACGCTCGACATGGAAGTGGTCATCAAGCCGCAGCTCAATACCGCGCTCAGCGGCCTTTATACTTCGGGCGGGAATTTCTGCACGCAGTGCGAGGCCGAGGGCTTTCGCCGCATCACCTGGTTTCTCGACCGGCCGGACGTGTCGGCCAAGTACCGGGTGCGGATCGAGGCGGACAAGCAGCGCTACCCCATCCTGCTGTCAAACGGCAACCCCGGCGAGCATGGCGACTTAGCCGAAGGTCGTCATTTCGCGGTGTGGGACGATCCACACCCGAAGCCGTCATACCTCTTCGCGCTGGTCGCGGGCGATCTTGTCGCGCATCGCGACGCGTTCACGACGCGGTCAGGCAAGACCGTGCCGCTCGCCATCTGGGTGCGTCGCGGCGACGAGGACAAATGCGTGCATGCGATGGCGTCATTGAAGGCGTCGATGAGATGGGACGAGGACACTTACGGCCTCGAATACGATCTCGATGTCTTCAACATCGTCGCGGTCAGCGACTTCAACATGGGTGCGATGGAGAACAAGGGCCTCAACATCTTCAACACGCGCTATGTGCTGGCGAAGCCCGACACCGCGACCGATGGCGACTACGAGAACATCGAGAGCGTCATCGGCCACGAATATTTCCATAACTGGACCGGCGACCGCGTCACCTGCCGCGACTGGTTCCAGCTGTCGCTGAAGGAAGGTCTGACTGTCTTCCGCGACCAGCAATTCTCGGCCGATATGGGGTCGGCGGCGGTGTGCCGGATCGGTGACATCCGCGCCTTGCGCTCGTCGCAATTTCCCGAGGATGCGGGCCCCCTGGCGCACCCGGTGCAGCCGCAAAGCTATCTGCGGATCGACAATTTCTACACGGCGACGGTTTACAACAAGGGTGCCGAGCTGATCCGCATGATGCATACGCTCCTGGGGCGCGACGGCTTCCGCAAAGGCATGGACCTCTATATCCGGCGCCACGACAACTCGGCGGCGACGATCCCCGATTTTGTCAGCGCCATGCAGGACGCGAGCGGGGTCGACCTCAGCGAGTTTTCGCGCTGGTACCATCAGGCCGGCACGCCCGAGATCACCGTCGAGGATCATTACGACGCGGCCAGCAAAAGTTTCGAGCTGACCGTCTCGCAAAAAACCCCGCCCACCCCCGGTCAACCCGACAAGCAGCCCGTGCCGATCCCGATCCGCGTGGGGCTTCTCGGCCCCAATGGCGACGAGATGCCGACCCGGCTCGCCGGCGAGGCGGCGGCGCAGGAAGGGACGCGGCTCCTCATCAGCAGCGCGGCGCGCCAGACCTTTCGCTTTGTCGATGTCGCGGCGCCGCCGGTGCCGTCGCTGCTGCGCGGGTTTTCGGCGCCGGTGAAATTGTCGGGCGTGCCGCTCGACCGGTTCAAGTTCCTCGCCATCCACGACACGGACCCGGTCGCGCGCTGGGACGCCGGGCAGCGCGCCGCGATCGCCGTGCTCTTGGAGCGCGTGGTGTCGTGGATCGCGGGCGCGCCGCTGCCGCCGCTCGACGGGGATTTGATCGATGCGATGCGGTACACGCTCGCCGACGCTTCGCGCGACCCCGCTTTCAGTGCCGAGGCACTCGCCCTGCCGGGCGAGGCGACGCTCGCCGACGAGATGGCTGTCGTCGATGTCGAGGCGATTCACGCCGTGCGCGAGGATGCGCGGCGCGCGATCGCTGCCGCGCTGTCCGCCGAATTCGCCCGCGCCTATGACGAGCTGGCTGATCCCGGCGCCTACAGGACCGACAGCGCCTCGATCGGCCGGCGCGCGTTGCGCAATGTCGCGCTCGCCTATCTTGCGGCCGGCGACCCGAAGGACGGCACACGCCGCGCCAAGGCGCAG